>NZ_JCATID010000017.1:0-137131 GCF_059693745.1 Sphingobium sp. WR1
AACCACCGAGATGAGGGGTTCCTTTTGGGCGCCGATCACCCCGCTAACGGGGTCCTTTTTCCACGCCGATCCACAGCTGCATGCTCTGTCCGACCCTGCGATCAGCAAGGCTCTGCGCGCCCTGCATTCGGGTGTCCGCGAACGATGGACATTGGATATGTTGGCCAGGCATGTGGGGGTATCTCGTTCCGTTTTTGCGCTTCGTTTCAAGAAAACCGTCGGCATCGCACCTATGGAATATTTGCTGCGCTGGAAGATGGCTTTGGCAAAGGATGCGCTGCGAAATGGCAAGAAGAAGATCTCCGTCGTCGCCAACGATACCGGCTATGCCTCGGAAAGTGCGTTCAGCGCCGCCTTTCGGCGAACTGTGGGCTGCTCCCCTGCACGATATGCGCGCGCATCCAGCAACCTATCGTAATGGACCCATCGTCGCTCGTTGGCGAAAACCAGGAGGTGATCGCACGCCCCCTGACGCCTTTGGAGAATGCGTCAGGGGGTATGGTGGACGCGTTTAGAAAGCCTTGTTGATCGCCATTTTAACTGTTCTACCAAGGGCATTGGCCGAGAAAGCGTCGTAGTTGAAATCAATGCGCGCAAAGCACGGCGTTAACGTTGAACGCGTTCCGCTGGCGCGGCGTCGCAAGAAGATTGCGCCGATAACCGTCATCGGAACGCTACCATCACCAGGCGGTCAAACATCCGGTCCGATAGATGGCGCCGCAAGAAGAGTAAGGGGCGCGCCATCAAACCTCCGCTGTATCGAACCGCCGGTCGTCTTGCCTTCAGTGCACGCACGACCAAGTCGGAGACGAGGCTTGGGGGGGGAGCCTTCCGGCCCTGCATCTTGCTGAGCTTGGTGACCATGTCTGCGTAGGCGCCATTGCCTGAATGCCGCTCCGCTTCTTCCCGGGCGATCCCCTCCCACTCAGAGGCAATTCCACCCGGCTCTATCACAATGACGTCGATGCCGAACTGTCGGACCTCGTTGCGAAGCGCGTCGGAATAGCCCTCAAGCGCGAACTTGGATGCATGATACCAGCCCCCAAGCGGCAGCGCGAACTTCCCCCCGATCGAGGAGATGTTGACGATCTTGCCGGAGCCGCTTGATCGCATGTGCGGCAGGCAGAGCTGCACGATCCGCGCGAGCCCGATCAGGTTGGTCTCAAGCTGGCGCCGTCCCTCGGTAATCGGCACATCTTCGAGAGCGCCGTATTGGCCATATCCGGCCGCGTTGATCAGCACGTCGATCCGCGACCGCTCCCGCAGGATCCGATCAATCGTTGCAATCGCCGAGGCATCGTCGGTGACATCGAGCGCGACGGCGGTTGCGCCTGCGGCTTGAAGATCCGCCATCCGCTCGACCCGGCGGGCGGCGGCATAGACCGTGTAGCCCTCGGTAATGAGGCGACGAGCGATATCCTTGCCCATACCGGACGAAGCCCCCGTGACAAGGGCTACGAGTTTCGAAGTTTTGTCCAATGCATGTCACTCCTGCTGTTTTCAACGAGTGACACATCAGATAGACTGTGGGGATACCCCACAGTCAAGAGGTGCTGTGTGCTCATCAATGAATTGGCCAAGATGGCGGGCATGTCGAAGGACGGCATCCGGCACTATGAGGAGATGGGATTGATCGCCTCGAGGCCCCGCCAGGCGGGAAGTCGGGTTTACCGCGATTATGATCCCAATGTGTTAGAGACGATCGAACATGTTCGCCAAGCTCAACAGCTCGGCTTTTCGCTCAAGGAGATCGGGCCGCTGTTGAAGGCTTATGGTTCGTTGCGTCCCAGCAGGAGGCAGACGATCGAGTTCCTTGAAACCCGACTCGTAGTAATACGGGAAAAACAGGCCGCGCTGCGCGAGATCGAAGATTTCATCTACGAAAAACTCCAACGTTACCGGAGCGCATAAGCTGCCGAATCAGCCATCGCCTGATGTCGGTAAGTGCGGCCTTCCATCGCTGCAGATCAATCGCCGGCCCGGACGGCGCCAGGATGCGTCACATCACCTCCGGCCGGGGTGAGTGGCGCAGGTAGGCCGCGCCATCGCCTGGATCGGCAAGAACTTCCGGGAACGGTTCAGCATCGAGCGGCTTGCCACGGAAGTAGGCATGAGTCCGTCGAGCCTGCACGAGCATTTTCGCGCCGTGACGGCGATGACACCGCTGCAGTTCCAGAAGCAACTCCGGCTGCAGGACGCGCGCAGCCTGATGCTGGTCCAGGACATCGATGTCGCGACTGCCGCCTTGAGCGTGGGTTACGAAAGCCCATCGCAGTTCAGTCGCGAATATCGCCGCCACTTTGGAGAACCGCCTGCCCGCGACATAGCTCGCTTGCGCGCTTCGCTGGGCCTGGCAATCTTAGCTTGAGTCAACCTTTCCGACGATCGGCCCGCTGCCTTCGACTGCAAGTGGAGACTTCCCGACGACCTGCTTTGAGGGGAAGNTGGGCCTGGCAATCTTAGCTTGAGTCAACCTTTCCGACGATCGGCCCGCTGCCTTCGACTGCAAGTGGAGACTTCCCGACGACCTGCTTTGAGGGGAAGACGTCGGAAAAAGCAGCCGTCGATCTTACAGCGCGCGCGGCCAACACCGACCTGGCGCCTGAGGACCGCCACTCAGTGCGTGTCGCCTCTCGCAACGTCGACCACCCACGTGATGCCGAAACGGTCGATCAGCATGCCAAAGAGCGGCGACCATTGCGTCTGCGCAAGATCTTGCAGGATCGTGGCGCCCTCTGCCAATCGCGACCAGCGCGCCCTAATATCATCAAGACTCGATCCGCTGAGCGACACATAGAAGGCGTTCTTGCCTGCATCATATGCCTGCCCGGCCCGCACGTCGAAGGCCATGATCCGGAAGCCATCTTTGGAAACGACTTGGCCCCATATGATGTCGTCGGGTGCGGCGGCAACTTCGGCCTGGCCCATCGCGTCATAGGTCATCAAAACCTGCTCTCCGTCGAATACACGCGCATAGAAGTCGAGCGCAGCACGGGCCTGTCCGTTAAAATTGAGATGGGTCGTCACAGTAAAGGTCATCATTTGCCCCTGGATGATGCTGGCGGCGTTGGCTTTCGCTGCCCCTAGGCTGTATAGCTCAAGGCAACTGCCAATTTCCGTCAGCAAGCGATGCCGCGTTCCGATCGTCTCCTGCGCCTGCTCCAACTTATCCGCGTCATGTCACCGCCGATCACTGCGGCGCGACTTGCCGACGAAACCGGCGTGTCCGTTCGGGCGCTATATCGCGACATCGACGCGCTTCGCGCGGCCGGCGCACGGATCGAAGGGCAGCGCGGCTATGGCTACAGGCTGTCAGAAGACCCGTCCCTGCCGCCGCAATCGCTGGATCGCGACGAAATCGAAGCTCTTGCACTGGGTCTAGCCGAGGTCGGTTCTTGGGGCGATCCGACGCTCAGGAACGCGGCCGCTTCAGTCCTCACCAAGGTTGCGGCCACGCTGTCGGATGAACGGGGCCAGCAACTTGTCCATGCGATCGCGCGTGTTTTCCAACCCGAGCCGCGATACGCGGGCGATATAGATCTTACACTGCTGCGCGATGCGTGCTGGCAGGAAGTGGCAGTGCGGATCGGCTACCGCGATTTGCAAGACCGCAATAGCGAGCGCGAGATCCTGCCGCTCTCCTTGGTCTATAATGAAGACTGCATCACCGTTCTCGCCTGGTGCTGCCTGCGCGACGATTTCCGAATGTTCAGGACCGATCGGATGATCGAGATCCAATCAACCTGTCGCAGCTTCCGCCCTCGGCGCGTCGTCCTGTTGAGGAGATATCTGGATCAATTGCAGAAGCAGCGCAACGCGAGAGCCACCGCGATCACTGAAGGTGGAAAACGACAGCGCTAGAGCTGGCAGGAGTCAGCTTCATATCGGCGGGATAGCGACAAAATCTCACTGCGACTTTCACAAGAAGGCTACCATCACACCTGACGCCTCCGAGCGCCAGGAAGCGGGCACGACCAAACGGCTCGACCAGATCGACCGGCGAATGGCGCGTATGGACCGCGATCTTGGGATCGCCGTGGAAACACTGGCCGTGTTCGTCCGCTTCTGGCTAACGACAAACCCGCCGCTACCCGAGCCCGCACAGGCTGCGGCGCGCTCGAAAGCAGTCGAGCGCTACTAGGCGTTCGTGACCGCCCTCGGCCGGCGACTCGCTCACGGGCCGAAGCTTCGGCAGGAGATTTCTGAAGATATCGCGCCCAAGCGCGACGATTAGACAGGTGGCTTGGCTCGGCGCGTCCATTTGCCGCTTCGCCAGGCAATGCGCTCGCAGATGCAGGCGGACGACGCTCATAAACAGCATCAATGAATGAGCATATCAAGTATCGATTTCTGGAGTGTGCCACGCGTACCTATTCTGACCCGAGCGTTGAAAACAACTCGGGTAAAAGCCATGAAAACTGCCGTCATTACCGGAGGATCGAGGGGCATCGGCCGAGCGAGCGCAATCGCGCTGGCACGCCAGGGTCACGCGGTCGTCATCAATTATGCAAACTCGACGGCAGATGCCGAGACGACAGTCCGTGAGATCGAGGCGTTTGGCGGAACGGCCATCAAGGTAGGCGCCGACGTCTCGTCCGGTGAGGACGTTCGCGACCTGTTCGCAACGGCCACAAAGGCCTTCGGCGGCGTCGACGTCCTCGTTGCGAGCGCTGGCGTGATGGCGCCGTCTGCGATCGCAGACGCCACCGACGAAGAATTCGATCGACACTTTCAAACCAACGTGCGCGGCACGTTCAACGCCTTTCGCGAGGCCGCGCGCCAAGTGCGCGACGGCGGCAGACTGATCGGCTTCTCGAGCACCACGCTCGCCCTGAACGCTCCCGGCTACAGCATCTACAATGCCACGAAGGGCGCCGTCGAAGGCATGGTCCGCGTCATCGCCAAAGAACTCGGATCGCGTGGCATAACGGTGAACGCCATCGCTCCTGGCCCGGTCGAGACCGAGTTGTTTTTACGCGGAAAGTCCGACGCCGATATTGATCGCATGGCTGCCATGGCCCCGCAGAAGCGCATCGGACGACCCGATGAT
This sequence comes from Sphingobium sp. WR1, assembly GCF_059693745.1. Lineage (NCBI taxonomy): Bacteria > Pseudomonadati > Pseudomonadota > Alphaproteobacteria > Sphingomonadales > Sphingobiaceae > Sphingobium > Sphingobium sp. WR1. The sequence goes on from NZ_JCATID010000017.1 coordinate 5,051, forward strand.
ATCGCCAATCTTGTGACCTTCCTGGCGTCTCCAGAAGCGGCTTGGATCAACGGCCAGGTCGTGCGCGCAAATGGAGGCATCGCATGACCGAGGACACACAGATCATTGTCGTGACCGGTGCGGGCTCCGGCATCGGTCACGCCATTGCAACAACTCTCGCACACGCCGGACACACCGTGTATGCGGGTCTGCGACTGGCACGGCCGGATGCAGAGAAGCGAGCCAGTGCAATACGTGATCTGGCCGCCGCCGAGAATATTGACCTGCGGATCGTGGATCTCGACGTCCTGTCGGAGGCGAGTTGCCGCGCCGCCGTTGATCAGATCCTGGTCGAGCAAGGCCGGATCGATGTCGTCGTCAATAATGCCGGCATGCTCATGACCGGCATTACCGAGGCATTCGATCCAGACCAGCTCCAAAGGATTTTCGATACCAACGCGACGTCGTGGCTGCGCGTCAACCGCGCTGTGCTGCCGGTCATGCGTCGGCAGCGCAGCGGCACGCTTGTCTATGTCGGCAGCACGACCGCCCACATTTCGGAGCCATTCCTGGGCCCGTACGCCGCGGCCAAGGCTGCCGGGGACGTTCTGGCGGAGGTAATTGGCATGGAGACGCGGCCCTTTGGCATCGACACCATCATCATTGTCCCGGGGGCGTTCACCACGGGAACCGAGCATTTTGCTCACGCCGTCGCGCCAGCGTTCCCAACGATCGTCACCCAGTATGGCGATCTTCCTGCCAGGGCCGAGACCCTCGGTGAGCGGCTGCAGGCCATCGATAACGCCAACGGTGGGTCCTTAGACGTCACCGCCGTGGGTGAAGCTCTGCGTGACGCGCTCGCCAAGCCGGTCGGCAAACGGCCCTACCGCATTTTCGTGGATGGTCAAAAGAAGGGTGTCGAGGACATCCTGGCCATTCAGGATGCGCGACAAGCCGCACTTCTAGAAGGATTCGGCCTCTCCGACCTTACCCCACCGGCATTTTGAGCGTCATACCGACCATTCCCGTCATCAGGAAAACCAGCCATGGAAAAGTTGACGTTCGCCGCCGGGGCGCTTGCTGCCTTGACGGCTCAAGGACCAGATGCGGCAAGTCTGCAAACGATCGCGCCGACTGAGGCAGCCGCTATCGTCAAGCCGCTCTATGAGGCTTTGACGGCTTCGAGGGCGGACGAGGTGCGCTCTCGGCTGGAAGCCGCGACCTCGCCGGACTGGCAGAATTGCAGCTCCAACGACGCATGCGAAACGCGGGACGCCACGATCGCGCGCTGGAGCGCCCGCATCGCTCGGCTCCCCGATTTTCGGTTCGACATCAGAGAAATCCTCGTCTCCGGCAGCCGGATTATCGTTCGCAGCCAAGCGACAGGGGCGCCGACCGAACCGTTTATGGGTATTGCGCCCGAAGGGCGATCCTTCGCAATCATGACGCTCGACGTCCATGAAGTAGAGGGTGGGAAGATCGTTCGCACCTATCACATCGAGGACTGGGGGGGAGCGGCGCGTCAGCTTCGTGGCGAGCAATAGCCTCTGCGATACGAAAAGCCGGACCATCGCGCGCTATCGGAAGGCAGTGCTTGGTGCATTGCAAGATGCCAAAGAATCGCTCGCGCGTTTTGGCGATGCACGGCTCCAGCTCGCCAGCCTTGTGCGCGTGAGCGCGCGGCGGCGAATTCAGCCATGCTCAATCAGCGCCGCGTCTGCTGGTCATCGCGGACTCGGGCAGGCGACGAACGGCGGCGGCAAGGAACCGGGGCATCGAAGTGGCGCCGCCGACTCTAGCACATAGTCAGGTCATCAACCTCTTGCGCAGATCGTCAAGAAGCCAACTCCCGCCGCGCCCCAATGGCTGGTTTCGAACATGTGCGGCATGTACGGGGAGTGTACCCGTCGGCGCGAGGTCCTCGTCAGCGATGTTCAATAGCACAAGGTTCCCGTCCGCCAGGTAGCGCTCGATCAGGTAGGGAGGCATTTTGCACCAGCCAAAGCCGGCCAGCAGAAAGTCGAGCCTACGCCCCAGGTCGACGAAGCGCCAGACCCGGCTGCCCACGACACCGTAGCTGGGGCCGTGAACGCCGACAGCATCGGATAGGACCAGTTGGACATGCTCCTCGAGATCGGCACGGTCGAGCCGTCGTCCGAGCTGCGCCAGCGGATGATCCGCGGCGGCGACGGGGACGAGGTTGAGTTCGACGAGTGGGTAAGCTGCCAAATCATCGGGAACAACCGGCAGGAGCAGGCAGATCGCCAGGGATGCCGAGCCATCTCTTAGTCGACGCTCGGCTCCGCCGACACCCTCTGTAGAAAACGAGACCGGAAGATTCGGAAATCTATCACGCAGCGCACGCAGGCTGTCGATGAACGGCTCCGTGGGGACAAGCGGATCGATCGCAAGGTTCAGCGCGGGCTCGAGCCCGATCTTCGTACCTGCTGCGATGGCCTCGAAATGGTCCGCGCTGGCGACGACCCTACGCGCTTGCTCGACAAGCACCTCGCCGACGGGGGTGAGGGTAGGCTTGTGGCTGCGGCGGTCGAACAGCGCCACGCCTTGGGTTTCCTCCAGAGTCCTGATCGTCTGGCTGATCGCCGACTGGACCCGGCCAAGAGAGCGTCCAGCCGCCGAGAAGCTGCCGCTGCTGCTGACCGCAAGAAGCACTCGCAGTTGATCAAGCGTGAGGTTGCCGATCAAGTCCATCACTCCAACCGATAGAAACCATCACAATTTGATCTCTTTTTATGTGATAAATAGAGGCTTATCTGGTTGGGAATGCAACCGACATTCTTCATCAACCACGGCGGTGGCCCCTGTTTTTTCCTGCGGCCAGGGCCGATGCGCACGGCGTGGAGTTCTCTCGAAAATTATTTGCTCGGTTTCTCCGGTGCGCTCGACACCAAACCGCGGGCGCTACTTGTCGTATCAGGGCATTGGGAAGAAGCGGTGCCGACCGTCAACACATCCCCAGCGCCGCCGCTGTTGTTCGACTATCACGGCTTCCCTGGCTACACGTACGAGCTGACCTGGCCCGCACCGGGGTCGCCTGAGATTGCCCGCCGCGTTAGTAAACTCCTGAGTGCCAGCGGCATCCCCAGCGGAGTGGACGGCGAGCGCGGATATGATCACGGCGTGTTCGTGCCGCTGAAGATCGCCTTCCCAGAGGCAGATCTGCCGGTTGTGCAGTTGTCGATGCAGCGCGGCCTCCAGCCGGCAGCGCATCTTGCGATCGGTCGAGCGCTCAGGCCGTTGCGCGACGAAGGTGTCCTCATCATCGGCAGCGGCCAGACCTACCATAACATGCGTGGCCTTGGCGGGACGGCCATTGATCCCGAGGCGGAAGCGTTCGACGCCTGGCTTCGCGACGCGGTTACCCTGGCCGCCACACGCGAGCAGTTGCTGATTAACTGGGAAGCCGCGCCCGGCGCCCGGTACGCGCAGCCGCATGAAGACCATCTCCTTCCGCTGATGGTCGCAGCCGGCGCCGCTTCTGGCGAGGCGGGGACGGTTGCGTTCCACGGCCACGCCCTCGGCAAGCCGATCTCGGGATTCCGCTTCGGCTGAACCTTTCCACTCCGCCGGCAGCAACCGGCGCGATCAACTCAAGAAGGAACTAAGCATGGCCACCCTGTTAGTCATCGAAGCAAGCCCCCGGGGCGAACACTCGATGTCCCGCGCTCTCACTGCCCAATTCGTGGCGGACTGGCGGACGCATAATCCCGATGGTCGCGTGATCGAACGCGATCTCATCAAAACGGAATTGGGCTTCCTGACAATGCCCTGGCTCGGCGCGTATTTCACGCCGGTCGAGCAGCATACCGACGAGATGAAGGAGTTGATGAAGCTGTCCGATGAACTGGTCGCCGAAATTTTCGAAGCGGATCACATCGCGATTGGAACCCCGGTCCACAATTACAACGTGCCGGCCAATCTCAAGGCCTATATCGACCATATCGTTCGCAAGGGCATCACCCTTGGGTTCGCAGGCGACGGCTTGGTTCACGGCAAGAAGTGTACGATCCTGATGGCATCAGGCGGGGTTTACACCGAGGGTTCGCCTATCCGAGACCTCGACCTGGCCACGACTTACCTGCGCATGATCCTGAAGATCATCGGTATCGGGGACGTCACCGTGGTCGCCGGCGGCAATGCAAAGGCAGTCGATATGGGGCAGATCACCCGTGAAGTGTTCCTCGCAAAGTTCCTTCCGGAGATTGAGGCGGCTGCGGCCGTCTAGGCGTTGCAGACGCGGCGATCACGGAATTAGCAAGAGTGGTTGGCCGCGCAGTCGCTGAAGTGTCGATGAGGATTCCTGGCGTCCGCCCCGTGGAAGCATTGTGCACGCCGATTGACATGACTAATCTCGCCTTGCCTCGCCGCGAGTAGGTTTTCAGCAGCCTGGCGCCAATAACTCAGCGCCAGGCGACGCGTCTCTGCGGAAGCGCGGGCCCGCGTCAAACGCGCCCCGCTTTCCGGCCGGGACGATCCGGTACGTCGCGCGCATCCTTGAAGCCGGCACGCAGACGCTTCAAGTCCCGGCCGGGCGGCGCGCCGAACATGCGAGAATATTCGCGGTTGAATTGCGACGCGCTCTCATAGCCGACCCTGTGGGCCGTGCCTGCGGCATCGCCGTTGACCAGGATTAATCGCCTCGCTTCCTGCAGACGGAGCATCTTTTGATATTGCAGCGGACTTACCGTCGTCGCCGCCTTGAAGTGACGATAAAATGACGCCGGGCTCATCCCTGCGAATTCAGCCAGTTCCTCCACGCAGAGAGATTCTGCGAAATGCGATCGCATCCAGGCGATCGCTTGGCGCACCCGGCTCAAGCGGCTGTCGGCGCGCGCGATCTGGCGAAGCGCCCCGCCATGCGGCCCCTGGAGCAGACGGTAAAGCACCTCCCGCTCGTGCAGCGGCCCGAGCACCGGCAAATCGTCTGGTGCGTCGAGAAGGGAAAGGAGCCGCGCGAACGCATCGAGCAACTCTGGCGTGACCGCGCTCACGGCGAAGCCGACGCCTTGATCCTCCGCGCGATCGGGCATCTCCAGGGTCAGAGACGCCAGCGTGGTCGGATCCAGCATCATGCTCACACCGACATAAGGCTGCAACGGTGTCGCTTCCGACACGCAGACGGAGGCGGGAACCTCCACGGCGGCAACGAAGTAGTTGGCGGGATCATAGCGCAACACCTGATCGCCGATCACCAGTTGCTTGGCGCCCTGGAAGACCATGCACAACGAGAGCTCATATACGCCGATCGTCGCCGTCGTTGTGGAGCGGCCAACATAGAGCCTGACACGCGGCAGGATCGTCGCAGGCTGTTCACCCTCGGCGTGACGTTCGACGATCCGGCGTATGCGGCTGATCTGTTCCTGCATGCCGCAACATCACTCTTGTCCATCGCAAGAACAAGTCTCGGGTACGGCGCACGGACTAATTTTGATAGAATTAGGCAAGACTTGGATAGGAACGGACTTCGGCGGGCCAAGGTCTCTTCCCACCTTTTGCACCAGATCGGCGCGGCTCGACGCGTCGCCGGCCAACACCAACACGGGAAGAGCTCATATGACCAACACCGAAACAGCCCACCAGACCCAAACCTTCGGAGCACGATCAACGGCGGACGACGTGCTCGCCGGCGTCGATCTCACCGGCAAGCGTATCCTTGTGACCGGCGTTTCCTCAGGTATCGGCCTCGAAACATCGCGTGCTCTCGTCGCGCGCGGAGCAGATGTCGTCGGAGCCGCCCGTGATCTCGCCAAGGCAGACAGCGCCACCGCGGCGGTACGGGCCGCGGCTGTAGTGTCCGGCGCCAACATCGAGCTCGTGGAACTGGACCTGGCATCGCTTGCCAACGTACGCGCCTGCGCCGACGCGCTCTTGGCGGATGGTCGCCCCTTTGACATCATCATCGCCAATGCAGGGGTAATGGCCACTCCGCAAGGCCAGACGCGCGACGGATTCGAAACCCAGTTCGGGACCAACCATCTCGGCCATTTCGTGTTGGTGAACCGCATCGCCTCGCTGCTGCGTGCAGGCGGCAGGCTGGTGATGGTGTCGTCCGGCGGGCACCGCTTTTCGGATGTCGACCTCGACGACCCCAGCTTCGAACGGACGGCCTATGATGAGCTGGTTGCCTATGGGCGCTCAAAGACCGCCAATATCCTCTTCGCAGTCGAGTTCGATCGGCGTCACCGCGAGCGCGGCGTGCGCGCAACGGCGATCCACCCCGGCGTCGTTCAAGAAACAGATCTCGGCCGTCACATGGCATCAGACTCGGCCGAGAAGATCACGGCGATGATCGACTACACCCAGAAGGCGCATGGCGTCGTCCACATGGCATACAAGTCGATACCGCAGGGTGCGGCAACGTCCGTTTGGGCCGCGGCGGTGGCGCCCGCCGACGAAGTCGGCGGCCGTTACTGCGAAGATTGCCACGTGGCCGGACTGCTGACTGGTGAGGGAAGCGAGGGCGGTGTCGTGCCCTACGCGCTCGACGGCGACAGGGCCAAGGCGCTCTGGGCCAAGAGCGAGGAGATGGTCGGCGAGCACTTTTAGAATCTCCGACTAGCTGGCCGAGTTTCGCGGCGCGCTGGTCGTTGGCAAGGGCCCCACCTATGTGGCGCCCGCGGTGTCCGCTTTTCCGACACTTGAGTTTAGCGCCTCTCGCGACCGCAGATTGGCGTCAAACGCGCCCCGCCTTTGTCGCGATCGAAAAGCGGAGCGCCTAGGCGTTTTTCCATTAATTGAACCCGACGAGTCACGGTCGACCAGGAGAGAGTGAGGATCTCTGCGGCATGCCGGAAGCTGCCCTGCTCCGCTACCGGGATCGCATGGCTCTTTCCCAAAGCGCCTATCCGCGCTGCCGAAGGAACCGGACCGCTGGACCGATAAACTCGGGGTTCTCCCAGGTGGGATATTGATCTCGGAGACGTCGTTGGGCGTCGGCGTCCGACGTACCCCGAGCTTGCGCAGCAACCTGGAGCGACTGGAAGTAGCCCAGGATTGACTCAGGCATCTCGGTGCCCCCGAGATTGCCATGACCAGGAACGATCGCGCGTGGCTGCAGTCCAATGATATCGTTCAGCGCCACTGTCCATTTGGCTAGATCGATGTCTCCTGCGCCGATCATCGGCGGAAAGAACGGCACGATTGGAAACATCCGCTCTTCGAGCAGATCGCCACCAAACAAGATGCGCTCGCCTGGAAGGAAGACGATCTGGTCTCCCGGAGAATGGGCGGTGCCCCATGTCTTCAGCCGAATCTGGCGGCCCCCTAGATCAAGAGTCGATTCTGCCGTGTCGTAGGTTTCGTGCGGCGGCGTCAGGACGATGTCGTCCAGCAAGTGCTTCTGCCCCTCAGGCAGGACACCGGCCCTGAAGCCGTCAAGCAAGGCCTGGCCCGAGCGCGCGAAGTAATCGCGTTGCGCACTGTTGTAGTAGATCCGGGCGTCATTCCTGAAAACCTGAGCACCGAACCCATGCTCCGGATGGGCGTGCGTGACAGTGAGAATGATTTTTCTTCCAGGCGCGAGCTCTCGCGTTAGTCGAAGAACGTTTTCCGCACTGGAGACGCCAAGCCCGCAATCGACCACAAGTACGCTCTCCTTTCCGATGATGATCCCGATGTTCGGAACCAGCGGAATGCGTTTATCTGGAATAAGAAAAACGCCTGGCGCGATTTCAGCGGGGTATCGCGTGTCCACGACTGGCAAAGGCCGCGCCGGCAATTTGAAGATGACTTCCTGCTCCTGCGCGCTGGCGGGGAATGGAATGATGCCGAGCAATCCAGCCAAGGCCGCCACCTTCAGCACATCGCGTCTGTCTGCATGCAGCCTGCTTTCAGTCTCCATCACACGTCTCCTGTGTTCTGCGCTCTTGGCTTGGTGGTCGCTGCCGATCGTTTCGGCGGTTGAGTGGAATTGCCGTTGATCAGACGATCGAGGTTGGCAGCCGGCGCCAAGCCGGCTGCCAACCTTGGAAATCAGGCGTCGACTTCGACGATGATCTTGCCGCGGGCCCGCCCGGATGCCTGGTGTGCGAAAGCTTCGGCGAAGCGATCCAGCGGCACCTTGCGGTCAATCAGGATCGTCACTCCGCGCGTGTCGATCGCCTCCACCACGCGCCGCAGGCGTTCACCGTCGGAAGCGTGAAAGACAAAGCCAGCTTCGACCTTATGCGCCTTCGCCGACGCTTCGTCCGGCGGCATGGCCGTGGCGAGGAGATTGCCACCCACGCGGAGCACACTGTAGGACTGATGCTGCGTATCGCCGCCGATCGTATCGAGCACGACATCAGCATCGGAAATGCTCTTCGTGAAATCGGACGATAGATAGTCAATCACTTTGTCCGCCCCGAGCTGCCGCGCAATGGAGACCCCGTCGCCCGAAGCGGTCGCAGACACTCGGGCGCCTGCATCGCGCGCAAATTGGATCGCGAAACTTCCGACGCCACCTGCACCCGCATGGATCAGCACAGATTGGCCACTCGTCAGATTGACGCTTTCGAACAGCGCCTGCCACGCCGTGCCGGCCGCCGTCGGGATTCCAGCCGCGTCATCCAGCGGAACTGTCGACGGTGCCGTAGTCAGATAACCCGCGGACACCACGACATACTCGGCAATCGCGCCGCCTGCCGTTGGGTCTGTTCTTGCGACAATCTGATCGCCGATCGACCATCCCAAGACATCCGGGCCAATTTCTTCGATGCTACCGGCCAGGTCGGTGCCGAGCGTGTACGGAAACTGCAGGGGGAAGAATTGCTCCATATACCCGCGATGGAGTTTGACATCGAGCGGATTGAGGCCCGCAGCCTTGACCCGCACCAGAACTTCGCCGGCACCTGGGACTGGCTTAGCAATTTCCTCGAGCGACGGAGCAGCGTTGTAGCCGTTGATACGAACAGCCTTCATCACACCGTCTCCTGCTTGCCAGCCGGCCACGCACCAACCTGGAAGAGCCATCCGAGCCAGTCTTCCAGATGCCAGGTATGGGTCAGCTTCCCGTCGGTGATGTGATGAAACTCGTGGATGGGCATTTCGAAGGATTTGCCAGTGGCCGCGACGCCAAACCAATCGCCGAGATGCGTACCCGAAATCGATGCACGCACAGCGACGCGGCCGCCCGCGCCGATGATCTCGTGCAAATTAACTTTTGTGTCGGGGAATGCGGCCTTGAACCCGTCGATCAAGGGCTTCATGCCCTCGCGGCCAGGCTGCTGACCGGGAGCAAGCGGAATGTCTTGCCAATCCTCGGTGACCGCTTCGTTGAGAAGCTCGGGTCGGCCCTCGAACGCTTTGTAGAAGGTCTCGACAGCGGTGCGCTCCTCCGCTGTTAGGCCCGAAACCACGGTTCCTGGTTCTATTGTCATCAGGGTGTCCTCTTGAGTTGAGTGGCCCTGAAAATACGGCGTCGCTGCACATACTTGAAATCGATATGCGATATGTGGCAATATTTACAGAATGGATTTACACGGCATCGATCTCAACCTCCTCGTCGCTTTCGACGCTCTGATGGCGGAACGCAGCGTCACCCGCGCCGGGACACGGATCGGACGGACGCAGCCTGCAATGAGCGCCGCGCTCTCTCGCCTTCGCACGCTCCTGCGCGACGAACTATTCGTACGCAGTCCGACCGGGCTACAACCTACGCCGCGTGCCCTCGATCTTGCCGAACCGATCGCCCGCGCCCTTGGTGAGATTCAGCGGACTTTGGAATTCACCCATGAGTTCGATCCATCGACATCGACAATCGCTCTGACCGTCGGCTTGTCGGATCACCCCACATTCCTTCTCCTTCCTCGCCTGGTCGCGATACTCCGCAACAAGGCGCCGGGCATTACTCTACAAGTCCGTAACTTCACTAATCGCGACGATGCGATAACTATGCTTGATGGTGGCGAAGCGGACCTAACGATCGGCGTACCACCAACTCCAACGGGTCGCATTCTCAACGTTCGCCTCTTCGATGAGCACTTCATCTGCATCCTGCGAAAGAATCATCCTGCGGCTGGTTCCGAGCTCAGTCTCGAACGCTTCCTGTCCCTGTCGCATCTTCTCGTTTCGCCGGAAAATGAGCGCTTTGGCGTCGTCGATGTCGCATTGGCGAATATGGGCCTCAAACGGCGTTTGGCCCTGACGCTGCCACATATGTACGCCGCACCTGCGCTGATCGCATCTTCCGATATGATCGCCACCGTTATGGAAGGCGTCGTCTCCGCATCGGGTCACGCAGACAAGTTGGCCGTGTTAAAGCCGCCACTCGAACTCGAACCCGTTCAGTTCGTCATGTCCTGGCACCGCCGAAATGATACGCATCCTGCCCAGCGCTGGTTTCGAAACTGTGTCGCTGCCTCATCGCGGCAGGCCCGCTGGACCTCGAACTAATCCGCAACGGCGGACAGGACAACGACGCCGGTCAGCAGATCGTCCCGCTGAATGCAATGCGGGGTCACGTGACTCCGCATTGCGACGCGGGCGGGTTGACAATGTCAACCCGCCCGACCTATAGGTTGACGCTGTCAACCTTGGAGCATTCCATGCCAACAGTCTTAATCACAGGCGGACATTCGGGCCTCGGGCTCGAAGGTGCAAAAAATCTGGCTGCAATGGGTCTCAACCTTGTCCTTGCGGGTCGCAACCTTGAGAGCATTGAACCAGTCGCAGCGGAGTTGCGGTCTGCTCATGGGGTGAAGATCAGCGCCATCAAGCTCGACGTTGCCTCGCTCGCTTCGGTCAGAAGCGCAGTCGCGGTTTGCAATTCCATGATCGCGAGTGGCGACATCGACGCGCTGCAGGCGATCGTCTGCAATGCCGGGGCGAATTTCCTGGGCAAGGTTTCGTACAGCGTGGACGAGTACGAAATCACGTTTGCGACCAACTTCCTGGGCCATTTCCTGCTCGTACAATTGCTGCTTGACCATTTGGCCGAAAATGGGCGTGTCGTGTTCGTCGCGAGCGGCACGCACGACCCGGATACAAGGGACGGCAAGTTCGTTGGGAAAGCGGCCGAGGCTGATGCCGTGGCTCTCGCCAACCTGGGCAAGGGCGGCGCAAAACCCATCTCGGGCGGTCAGCGTTATGCCACCTCCAAGCTCTGCATGATCCTTTGTGCCTACGAACTCGATCGGCGCTTGAAGCGGTCGGGCAAGTCGATCGCCTCGATCGCTTTTGATCCCGGCTCGATACCTGAAACCGGTTTGATGCGAAGCCTGCCCGCGCCGCTCCAGGCGCTCACCAAATCCTCGTTCACGCGATGGATAACGAGAATGATGGGAATCACTCAGGGCCATCTGGACTTTTCGGGCGCATCTCTGGCGAAGGTCGCCGCGGACCCTGGGTACGCGCAAATGTCGGGCAAATATCTGCAGTCGAATGACGGATCGTTGTTGGTGGCAAAGTCCTCGAAAGCCTCCTACAACGAAGCAAGCGCGGCAAAGCTGTGGGACGACTCCAGGCGTCTTGCTCGCTTGCAGCCATCCGAGGAGCCGGCAATTCTGAAATGAGCACCGCAAGAAGGCTGGTTGCGGCTGCCTCGGCGTTACTGGACGCTGGCGGCGAAGACGCCGTCACGCTCAGGGCCGTCGCCCAGGCGGTCGGGGTGTCGTACAACGCGCCGTACAAGCATTTCAAAAGCCGGAACGCCTTGTTGGCTGCCGTGGTGGCTGATGATTTCGCGATGCTGTCGGATGCTTTTGGCAGCATCCGACAGTCTTCCGAAAAGCCCATGGACAAGTTCAAGCGGGCGCTGGCCGTCTTTGCCGAATATGGTCAGGAGAAGCCCGCGCGCTACCGGCTCATGGCCAATAACCCCGATATCGGTGAGCATGGAGATGTCGAGAAGGCGGCCTTCGCGACCTTTGGCGAGTTCTCCGCTCTTGTCGAAGAATGCCGGGTTACCGGAGACCTGCCGGATGTCCCGGGTCCAGCCCTTGCCGGGCTGATTTTCGCCACCCTGCACGGCCTCATCAACCTGGATGCAAATGCAAGGCTAAGACCGGAAAAAGGCCTCAACAGCATCGATCAAAGCATGGACTTGCTGCTCTGCCTTCTCTCGCCACGAAAATGATGCCGAGCCAGACGTGACCAATGAGGGCGACAGGGAACGCAATATTGCGGCGGTTATCGGTCGACGGCTGTGCCAACCGGTGAAATCGATACCGGACGAAACCATGGCTCGTTCGCTGCGCTTTTCCTGGCCGACCAGCCATCCTCCAGCCCGCACACGCAGCAGACACTGGGCCGGATCCCGACGCAGCCAATCTGCTGGACGATCTGGAGCATATTCAGCCCTGACGAAAGACTGGGTCTTTTGGTATGACGACACCAAGGATGATCGCTTCAGGTGACGATTTTAATGGCTCGCTGCGCCTACCTCAGCTCCGCACTTGCATCCGTTTAACCGACCCGTTCACCCTGCCGAAAACAAACTCCGGGGCGATCCGGTTGGCCATCTTGAGCAGGTTCGCCGCTCCAGGACGGATCTCAAGACGATCCGCCTCGATGCCCTTGATCGCTGTCGATACCATCTTGTCGACCGGCATGGGCGCCATTCCCTCCGTATCCTCGGGGGTGAAATCGCCGTGGAAGAGCGGCGTTTCAGTACCCGGCGGCGCCAGTTCAAACACCCTGACGGATGTATTCGAGAGCTGCGCGCGGAGCGATCGAGTGTAGGCGTGGATTGCGGCCTTCGTTGCCGAGTAGACCGGTGAGATGGCCATCGGCACGAATGCGAGGCCAGACGAGACGTTGACGATGGCGGCGTCATCTTTCGATGTGAGGTGTTCGAGGAAGGCGAGCGTCATCCAGATCGTGCCGTTGAGGTTGATCTCGACCTCGCGCGTGGCGTCCGGCAGGTCGCTGCCGGCCTTCTGAAGATTGATTTTCCGCATGAGGCCCGCACAGTTGATCAGCATATCCAAGCTGGGATGCTCCCTCAGGACGGCATCGCGGAAAGGTTCGATTGTCTCGACCTCGCCGACATCGTTCCGAAGGGCTAGAACGCCAGGCAAGCCTTGCGCTGTTTCGTCCAGCCTGTCCTGATTGCGGCCTGTGACGATCACGCTGTTGCCCTTCGCAAGAAGCTGTCTGGCGAATTCGAGGCCGATCCCGGACGTGCCCCCGGTAATAAGGATTATTCTGTTTGTCAGTCGCATGGAGACCCTCTTTCTCGCGTTTTCATCGGATATAGATGATGAATAGGGCAGTTGTGCAGTCGCTGGACAATAACTTTCCGGAGCCAGATGACCGATTTCGACCATGCTGGTGAAGGTCAGTAATCGCCGCGCCACGGGCGTTCAATCCGTGTCCAATGCGTACGTAGCGCGTCAGCGGCTATACCTGGCCAGCCGATGTCGGCGAAATCGAACATGATCATGGTCTTTCCCGCATGTGCGCTTGCCGCTCGCAAAATCCACGAATCTCGTCTTCATCTTTCCCCTAACCTCAAACTTTGGCGTGCCATCCTAGCGGTCTCGCTTTTAAATCAGTGCTTCGAAGCTCGCCCAAAGATCAAATACCCATCTCGCTCCATTCGACCGTTTGGCAAACATGGTCGACAGCCACGCAGTCAGTGCCAAGCTGGAAATTGCGCCGCTACCACCACCCGAGACGCGTTCGGCCAACAGCAAAAGATGGCGTAGCGCAGGGTTCTCGTTGGTGCGCAACCACACTGCGCTTGACGGCAGGATATTCGTCTCGCCCACGACTCGCCGAAACGCCACGCCCTCTGCCTCGGCAGGGCCGGACGAGGTGCTGGTCAATGTAATGCCATAACCCATAGCGACGAGATCAAGGAGACTGCCACGCGATACGTCATGAACGTCGATTCGCGGTCCAAATCCGGGGCGACCAAGTTTGCCAATCAGATAGTTTTCGATCTCCGAGCCGGGTCCAGATCGGCCGACAATGAAGGTTTCGCCTCGTATGTCGCTCCAGGTCACCTCGACCAGCGACGCGAGGCGATGGTCGGCGGGAAGCGCGACAAAGATGGACTCGGTCCACAACAATTTCACTTCGTAACCCGGCATGGACGGATGCCCTGTCACGAACGACACGTCCAGGTCCGCAGCCGTTAAACTGCGGAGAACCTCGTGGGGTGTCGACTCCCTCAACTGGACGTGGATATTTGGATGCTCTTTGCGAAAGAGCCTAAGCAGGCTGTGTAGATAGCCTGAGGTTAGCGACGCCAGTACCCCGACCTTGAGTTGTCCACGGTCGCCCCGATGAAACTCAATCGCCCGCCGTGCGGCACGGCTGAGCTGATGTGCACCTCCAACCGCATCGCGGAGAAACTCAACGCCAGCAGTCGTCAGCTTTGCGCCGTGCCTGCTGCGGATAAAGAGTGGAAAGCCCAAACGATGCTCCAGACCCTGCACGCGCCTGCTTACCGTTGATTGTGAGAGTTCGAGGGCCCTTGCGGCACGTCGAAAGCTGCCGAGTTCCGCGACCGAAAGAGCGCACCTCAAATGCCGTAGATCCAGGGAAAGATCAGGCACAGTGCCGCGCCTTCATAATCACCAAGAGCCGTCCGCGCCCGGCGCGTGCAAAACGCCAGACGTGGACAAGCCACAATTGGTCGTCGAAGCGGAAGATCAGTTCATGCCGCCGTTGACGTAGATCGTCTGCCCATTGATCCAGCGAGCGGGGCCGGCAAGGAACGAGATCACTTCGGCAATCTCGGGCGGCTGCCCGATCCGATTGAATGGATTGAAGCTTGCAATCCGCTCGACCAGGGCATCGTCCTTGCCGTTGAGGAACAGCTCCGTCGCTACTGGACCGGGGCCGATTGCGTTGACGGTGATCTCGCGGCCCTTGAGCTCGCGCGCGAGCACCAGATTCAGGCCCTCTACCGCGCCCTTTGACATCGCATAGGGACCATAAGCAGGCATGGCCTGCCGCTCCGCCGAGGTGGAAATATTGATGATCGCGCCCCCTGCACGCATCCGGCGAGCGGCCTCACGCGCCACGAGGAAGGTGCCGCGGACATTGATCGCATGCATGCGGTCGAATTCTTCCACGGTGAAATCGACGACGGGCTTGGTCGTCATGATGCCGGCGCAGTTCACCGTGACGTCGACGCCGCCGAATTCCTGCTCGGCGAAATCGAACAGCGCCTTGACCTGCTCTTCGCTCGCGACGTCCGCCTTGAAGGCCTTCACCTCGCCGCCGGCGGCGGTGATGGCGTCCACCGCCTCCCTGGCGGCGGCATCGTTGCCGGCATAGTTGATGATGACGGCGAGTCCGTCTTGCGCAAGCCGCTCCGCTGCCGCGCGGCCGATACCGCGGGATGAGCCCGTGACGATGGCGATACGGCGATCGTTAGTAGACATTGTCTTTTCCTGTTCTTGGTTTGAGGTTCAGTTGGCGTTGCTGGGGCTGCTCGCGATCAGGAGATCGCCAAGATCGGTGCGACGCAGGAACTCAGCCCGCACCCGATCCATGACAGCATCGACGACTTCGCAGCCGTCCTGGGACAGATCGACATGGACGCGAAAGGGGCGCTCGCGGACAGGCGATGCGAGCAACGTGGCGATCGCGTCGGCGACCTGTTGTGGATTGTTGTTATCGGGCTCGAGACGATCGAGCCCTCTCATGATGATGTCGGGAATGCCGGCGTAAGGACCGCGCGCATATTCCGCCGCCACGCCGCTGTCGGCCGGTTGACCGGCATGCTCGAAATGGCTTGTTCCTTCGGTGAACACCCCAGGCACGACGATCGTGGACTCAATGCCCCAGCGCGCGACCTCGTAAGCGTAGGTCACCGCAAGCGCGTCCATTGCCGCCTTGGCTGCGAAATAGGGACCAAGGAACGGCGGGATGCCGCCCCGCACGCTCGTGGACGACACCCAGACCAGATAGCCGATACCGCGTTTGCGCATGTGCGGAAGGACGGCGCGATTGACGCGCTGCGTGCCGAGAACGTTAACGTCGTATAGCTCCGCCAGTTGCTCGGCGGTGAAGGCCTCGGTAGGCCCAAACGTCATGTGCCCGGCATTGTGGACCACGACATCCACCGTGCCCTGCTCGTCGATGATCGTCTCGACTGCCTGATCGATCGATGATTGGAGCTGGATGTCGAGATCGACGGGATTGAGGGCGACCTGATTCTCGGTCGCGAATTTCGTCGCCGCTTCCGCCTTCTTTGCGTTGCGGTGATCAAGATCGCGCATTCCGGCGTAGACGATGTGACCCTGAAGGGCGAGCGTTTGGGCGGTCAACAACCCAAAACCGCTCGACGCTCCGGTGATAAGCACCACTTGGGACATTGCACGTCTCCTGCATCCAGAGGGGGCCGACGCGCTCTGGTCGGCAGATAAAAGTTGATGTGAGGGTTTCGAGCAGTCGCGATTAGAGGCGACGAACCGGATGGCCCGTCCGGTCAGTCGGACAGTCAGCCGGTCGGCGTGCTCGACGCTTCAGCGCGCGTTGCGGGGCGATCGGGATAACGACCGAGCGCGAGGATCATGGCATTGGCGACCGCGATAGCGATGACCGAGCCGATGAGATGCGGAGTGTAGCTCCCGCTGCGATCGTGCAGCGCACCCCAGAGAGGAGCAGCGAGGCCGACGCCGACGGCGAATGCCACATAGACGCTGCCAAAAATCTCGGAGTAACGGCGCGAGCCGAAATATCGGCGGGTGAGGTAAGCGATGATGTCGAGTTCGGCGCCGAGTGCCAGTCCGGCCAGAATGGCTGCAATCGCCGCAATCGACAGCGATAGCGAAGCCGACGCCCAGACGACGAGAATTCCAAGCACCGTGCCGGTGAAGTAAATCGCCGAGACGGCAGGCGCCCAGATGCGATCCATAACCATGCCGGCGCTAAGGCGCCCCACGATCACGGCAACGCCCAAAAGGCTAACAACCGGGCCGGCGTCGGCGGTGGCAATGCCTTTCTCTTCAAGCAGGGGCACTAAGTTCGGTACGAGGCCAGCGACCGCGAGGGAAAGGATGAAAACCGCGGCGCAGAGAAACCAGAAGCGATAGCTGCGATACGCTTGCGCCGGCGTCAGGCCTTCCTGAGTGGCGCTTTGCTGCGCGACACGTGGTCCGCCCTCCGGCTCCCGGTACAAGGAGAGAATAACCGCCGTCGCCAGCGCCCAGGCGATGAGCCCCAAGGTGGCGTACGTCATGCGCCAACCGACCGCCTCCAGGCCGAACTGAACATAGAGCGGAGCGAGAGCCGCAGCGACGCCCGTGCCGGACATGGTGATGCCGATCGCGAGACCAAGCCGGGATCTGAAATGGCGGCTGACGAGCGCAGTCCACGTGATCGGCAATGACCCAGCGGCCAGGATCGAAAGCATACCGTAGCTGACATACCAAAGCGCCACCGAACCCGGATTGATCGCCAGCAGGAGATAACCAATGCCATGACCGGCAAGTCCTGCCAGGCCGATGGTTCGAACGCCGTAGCGAGCAACCAGTTTGCCGACGAGCGGGCCAGTGACGATGCCAAGGAGCATCAGCACTGTGTAGCCGGTGAAGAATTCGGCGCGGTTCCAGCCGAACTCCTCTGTCACAGGCGCAAAGAAAAGCCCTTGTGTGTAAAAGGTGATGGAAAGCAGACCGCATGCCGTCCCGACCATCGCGGTGACAAGAACCTTCCAGTTGCTCCTGACCTCCGCAGGTATATTGATCGAGGACATATTGGCCTCCCTCGTCTTGCGTCGATTGATTGAACGAGACGATAGCGGCGCTATGATCGATCGATTAGCCGAATAGTTGCGAACGGGCCGTCCGGCATGCCGGACAATCTCGGGGCAATTGCGAGCCCACCGGCATTGGATTGTCCAGCCGATCACTTGCGTTCGTTCATAAGGCCCTTCGGACTGGCCGGCGGGGTCTGCCCCGCTTATCGCAAGACCTCGAGTGCGCGAGGATCATCCTCAGGCGCACCAATGAAAAAGCGTTGGCGCTCGGCTCAATTGATCGTCGATGTGGCTCGGCATGACTGAGATTTGCGAGCGCCTGCAACAACTCCCAAGAATGCAGCAGACTATGAGCGACGAGACCACACCCAGGAAAACCAATCGGATCGGACGACGCGAACTGCTGACCGCAGCGAGGCTTGCTGTTCCGGCGGCGGCCGTTCTGTCCGGCGCGCGCAAACGCACAGCAAACTCAACCCGCCGGCAATAAGGCCGCGCTGGTGACCGGCTCCTCACGCGAGATCGGGGCCGCCACCGCCAGACGTTTGGCGCAGGATGGCTACGCCGTGACGATCAACTACCTTGAAAGCCGTGATCTGGCGGCGATCAGGCTTTCCCCAAGCGGTCAAGCAGTTCGGTCATCAGCAGACGTTCGCCCGATGTCAGCGTTTCAGCGCTATCGAGGTGGGCACGTAATCCGATTGCCAAATTGGCAAGGTCGCTACTCTGCTGCTCAGGTGGACCGGTCGTGATGGATGCGATGATGGCGTCTCGCATGACAGGCGAAAGTCGTGGATCTCGCGCTTCCTGCGGGATTGCCAACAACGTTGCAACCGCGCCGACGCCCGCCGCATGGATCATCGAGACCGCACGATCCACCGGCAATCGCAACCGCCCCGCTCGCGCGACCCGTTCCACGCGCTCCCGCAGGATCGCGATACTGGCAAGCGCGGCCGGCGATTCCGACGCGGGCACCCCGACTTCATTCATGATCGCGAACACCGCCGGATTGGCAAGGCTGAAGGCGACATAGCTGTCCCAGGCATTTGCCAGGTTCTGAACGGGGTCAGGATGCGGTGGCATGGCCACCTTATCGGCAAGAAAGGCCGCCAGCCCATGTTCGGCGACCGCGTTCAGCAGTCCGCGCTTTTCCCCGAACAGGCGATACAGCGTAGGAGCCTGGATCGACGCGGCCGTAGCGACGGCGCGCGTCGTCAGCGCCGCGATGCCGCCGTCAGCGATCATCCTGAGCGCCTCATCGAGCACCCTTGCCCGGACGTCTTGTGTTTCTGCTTCGTTCTCTGATGCGACTGACATAGCCAACATTTATCACTGTTGCTCCTTGCGTGGTAGCAACGATTTTTGTTATCATTGATAAGGCAAAAATGTTTCCACCGTTGGACCCCGCTATGATCATTGTCACTGGTGCTACTGGACAGCTTGGCAAAGCCGTCGTTGAAAATCTGCTGCATCGCGTCCCGGCCGATCGGGTCGGCGCCTGCACCCGCAATACAAGCAAGGCGTCCGACCTTGCTGCTCAGGGTGTCGAGGTTCGGTTGGGCGACTTTGCGGACGAGCGCAGCCTGGAGCGCGCGTTCGCGGGTGCCGAGCGGCTGCTGATCGTCTCGGCCGACAAACTGGGTGATGAGGCGTTGCAGCTGCACCGGACCGCGATCAACGCCGCCCAGGCTGCGGGTGTCGGCCATGTTTTCTATACCAGCCACATGGGAGCCCGGCCAGGCTCGCCGTTCCCACCGGCAGACCAGCATGCGGGCACCGAGCAGGACCTCGCGGCAAGCGGTCTGGCCCACACGGCGTTGCGTCATGGTTTCTATGCGGAAAGCTGCCTGCACATGATCGAGGCGGGCTTGCGAGCCGGCGAATTGCGCACGCCCGAAGACGGCCCGGTCAGTTGGACAGCGCGTGCAGACCTAGCGGAAGTGGACGCGGCGATCCTCGCAGGAGACGGCCAGTGGAACGGTATCACCCCTCCGCTGGCCACAAGCGAGGCCGTGACCATGGCCGAACTGGCGTCAATCGCGTCGGAAGTGCTTGGCCGCGACGTCCATCACACGACCGTAGCCGATCACGAATGGCAGGATGCGCAAATCGCGGCGGGCGTACCAGCCGTCTATGCCGAGTTGCTGCTCGGTATCTTCCAGGCTGCTCGCCGCGGCGACTTCGCTGCTTCCGACACCACGTTGCAAAGACTTCTTGGTCGAGCGCCGCGAACCATGCGCGATCTGTTGACGGCATCGCTTTCTCAGTCTCACGGTCAACACTAAAGAGAGAATGTCTAGAATGAACGCGATTTTAGGTCTTCATCATGTCGGCGTCGTCGTCGAAAATATCGAGGCGAGCGCCGCATGGTACGTCGACAATCTCGGCTTCGAGCGTCTGTATACCTTCGGGTTCCCCGGCGTGCAGGCAGCCTTCATCGGTCGTGGCGACCTCAGGATCGAGCTGTTCCAGAACGAGCAGGCAGCCCCGATGGCTGAAGAGAGGCGGAGCGCTCAGACGAACCTCAAGATCGGCGGCATCAATCACTTCGCGATCGAAGTGACGGACCTCGATGCAACGGTCGCATCGTTGCAGGAAAAGGGCGTCGAGATCGTGTCTACGCCGCGTGATGTCCCGAATGGTGGCGGCAGCCGCTTCGCTTTCATCCATGACAACGAGCAGATGCTCGTTGAACTCATTCAGCCAGCCTGAACTCGAAGGCGACTGGTTTCGGCGTCAGCCGCCGCTCACGCGAACGGCAAGACAACCGAGGTGATCGCCGGCTTTGCGGCGAACACTACGCACAAGCGCCTCGCGGAGGCATCCGACATCGCCGACAGATCGCCATGCTCTGCAGCGACGACGGTTTCTGGGTCAACGGCCAGACCGTCTTCAACAATGGCGATCTCGCCTGACTACACAGTCTTGATGACGGCCGCCGCCTGTAACCCACCGGCGGCGGTCTTCCGCTATTCAGCCGCCGTATGCGAAGCAGCGGCATCCAGCGCGCGTCGCTGCTTTACGTAATCAACGAAAGCGCGAAGCGGCGACGGCATGTGCCGGCGGCTGTGATAATAGAGATAGGGACCGTCGAACTCCTGCCACCAAGGCTCGAGGATCGGCACAACCAATCCGGATGCGAGGTGCGGTTGAAGGAAGTCTTCGAACGTATAAATAATGCCGGCCCCGGCGGCGGCGCCTGCGAGTTGCAGATCAATGGAGCTTGAGACCAGCGGGCCATCCGGCACAACACGCAGAATCTCCTCGCTCCGCTCGAACTCCCAGGTCCACACCGAACCGTTGGGAAAGCGGTTCCCGATCAGGCGATGGCTGGTCAGTTCGCGCGGATCCTCAGGCGTGCCGAAACGATCGAGATAGCCTTGCGAGGCGGCCGCCACAAACCGTTGGCGGCGAGGTCCGATAGGCACCACGATCATGTCCTTGGCGATACTTTCCTCATAGCGAACGCCCGCATCGAAGCCGCGTCCGATGACGTCAGTGAAGTCGTTCTCCATGATGACATCGATTCGAACGCCCGGATAGGTCTCGAGGAAGCCTGTGACGATCTCGGGCAGGATATGCCGCGCCACGGGCACGGGCACGTTCAACCGAAGTGTCCCGACTGGGCGACTGGAGTCGTCACGCAGATCGTTCACGGCCGCTTCGATCTCCGCAAATGCAGGCCTCACGCGATCAAGAAGCCGCGAGCCGGCCTCGGTCGGCGTGATGCTGCGTGTCGTGCGGTTGAGAAGCCGGATGCTGAGGTCGGTCTCAAGCCGCTTGATGGAGTCACTGAGTGTCGAAGCACTCACGCGCCTGATCTGCGCCGCGACGCGGAAGCCGCCAGCATCGACAACGGCAATGAAGTTCGAGACGTCGGAAAAATTAAGAGAGCCCATTAGCTGGCCTTTCGATCACGCACAAAACTGGGCGACCGGCCGGAGCAGCGCACGCGCCAACCCACTATTTTTAGCGCCATGTCCATCATCCGGCAATGGGCGGAAGTCCGGACGCCCCGTTCGGCCTTTCGTACAATCAAACTGTCCGGCTTACCGAACGGGCCGTTCAGGTTTGACCGGATTATCGTGCATGCGCGCCACGGCTATGGTGCCGTGACGAATTGTGCACGTCAGATCCCGCAGGAGAGGTCGCAATGACAGAACAGTCATCCTTCATAGAGACCGAGGCGGATGTCGAGCGCGCGCCGACGTCGTATTTCTTTCCCAGGCTCGGGCCCTTCTATCTGCGGGTACAGCCGATCACCTATGCTTTGCTGCGGATATCCTTTGCCCTCATCATCCTGACCCACGGTATTCCGAAGGCATTTGGCACGCCCCATGGATCGATGGCCGATCCGATGACTGGCGCGACCAACATGATCGCCAACGTGCTCCACCTTCCGTTTCCGTACGCGCTCGCTGTGGCAGCCATGCTGCTCGAGACGGTCGGCGCCATCGCCGTGGCCGCCGGCTTCATGACCCGGTTCTTTGCAGCCGCGCTGGCGGTGCAGATGGCGGTCATCTGTGTCGCCCATGCGCCGACATTCGCATGGATCGATCGCGGCTACGAATACCCGCTGATGCTGGGCTTCGTCGCCCTGCACATCGCGATTACAGGTGGCGGACGCTACGGCGCAGATCGCTGGCTTTCCAAGCAGCTATGACCGCGCGGCCCACCGCATCCCGCCCCCTATATTGAGGCTCGCTCGACGCCTGGTGAACTCGCAAAAACAATCAGCGACCACGAACAGGTCGCCGACATTGAGGATCAACGACATGCACGAACTGAATGGACCCGATCCACAATCTGACGAGGACGCCCTTGCGATCAGCCGGCGCGATGTGATGCTGGTCGGCGCGGCAATGACCGGCGCTGCTCTCGCTGGAGCGCATAGCGCCGAGGCGCAGACCCCTGTCACGCAATCCGCCGCACCGGGGGCGACAGTTCCTCTTCGACTGCAAGTGAACGGCCAGCCGATCGAGGTCGTCGTCGATCCGCGTACCTCCCTGCTCGACTTACTGCGCGAGCGGCTTGAGCTGACAGGTGCGAAGAAGGGATGCGATCACGGCCAGTGCGGCGCCTGCACCGTGCATATCGATGGTCGCCGCGTCGCCTCCTGTCTCACCCTTGCTGCAACAACACAGGATCGCGCGGTGCTGACGATCGAAGGCCTGTCGCCCCGCGAGGGGTCGCTGCACCCGATGCAGCAGGCGTTCATTGACCACGACGCCCTGCAATGCGGCTATTGCACGCCGGGGCAGATCATGGCGGCGGTCGCGTGTGTGCAGGAAGGTCACGCCTCCAACGAGGCCGAGATCCGCGAATATATGAGCGGCAACATCTGTCGCTGCGGCGCTTATGTCGGCATCGTTGCCGCGATCCAGGACATTGCCCGCACGATGAGAGAGGGCTGAGCCATGCGAGCCTTCTCCTACACACGAGCCACATTCCCCGAAGCCGCGATTGCCTCGCAGGCTGCAACCGGCGCCCGCATCCTCGCCGGCGGCACCACGCTCTACGATCTGATGAAACTCGACGTCGAGTCGCCGTCGCATCTGGTGGATGTGACCCGAATTTCCGGCCTGAGTGACATTCAAATAGAACGGGATGAGCTCGTCTTCGGCGCCCTCACCCGCATGAGCGAAGCGGCCGCCCACCCTGCTGTTCTGCAGCGCGCTCCCGTGCTCGCTGAGTCGCTCTCGAAAGCGGCCTCGCAGCAACTGCGCAACATGGCCACGCTCGGCGGGAACCTCCTGCAACGGACCCGCTGCGCCTATTTCCGGAACGGCCCCGAATACCCCTGCAACAAGCGAACGCCTGGCAGCGGCTGTGCGGCCATTGCGGGGCTGGATCGCGGTCACGCCTTGCTTGGCGGCAGTTCGTCCTGCATCGCGGTCTATCCCGGCGACTGGGCCGTTGCGCTGGTCGCACTCGACGCCACCGTTGATGTGCTTGGACCAGGAGGGATGCGCAGCGTCCCTGTCGCAGAGCTCCATCGTCTTCCGGGAGAAACGCCGCACCTCGAGACCGTGTTGTCGCCGGATGAGATGATCCTTCGCATCCGGGTTCCGGTCGGGCAGATCGGCCAAGCCTCGACCTACCACAAGATCCGCGATCGCGAGTCCTACGCCTTTGCGCTCGTCTCGGCCGCCGTGGCCTTGGAGCTGGACGATGGCGTGGTGCGACAGGCCCGCATCGCGCTCGGGGGGGTCGCGACGCGGCCCTGGCGTGTGCCGGCAGCCGAGGCCGTGCTGGCTGGACGGCGTCTCGACCGCGCTGCCGCGCTGGAAGCCGGACGACTGGCCTTCACCGATGCCCGCCCCGGCCGACACAACGGGTTCAAGGTCGCACTCGGCGCCGAAGCAGTCGCCGACGCTCTCATGATTGCAGCAGATCGGAGTATGCGCCGATGAGCGATACCATTTATCCCGATCGCGCACGGGTCGACGCCCATGACAAGGTGCGCGGTGTCACTCGCTTTGCCGCCGACGTGCCGTTGCCACGCCTCGCCTACGCGATGACCGTGCCCTCCCGGATCGTGCGGGGCCGCCTCGCCGCTATTGATATCGATGCGGCCGCCGCCCTCGATGGCGTCCTCAGGGTCCTCACCTGGCGCGATTTCGATGGGATCAAATCCGCCGGCTATCTGATGGGCGGCGGGTTCGGCTTCCAGAGCCATCAGCCGATGCTGTCCGACCAACTCGTCCATCGCGGCGAACCGATCGCGCTCGTGGTCGCGGAGACTTTGGAGATCGCAATCGAGGCTGCCGCGCTGATCCAGCCCCGATACGAGGAGGAGCCCTTTGCGTCGTTGCTGGACGATGCGCGTGCCGAGACTCTCGATCCGCAGCCGGGCCACAATATGGGCGACGCTGAGGCGGCGCTTGCCGCTGCCGCCTTCAGCGTGAAAGCCGAGTACCTTTCTCCCGCCCAGTTCCAGAATCCGATGGAGCTGATCGCGACCGTCGCCGAATGGCGCGACGGCACGCTGACCCTCCATGAGGGGACGCAGAATTCCGGCGCGCTTAAATTCGGCACGGCGGCGGCCCTCGGTCTCGATCCCGCGCGTGTGCGGGTGAATAGCGCTTATCTCGGCGGCGGCTTCGGCCAGAAGAACTCGCTGCAGAGCCAGACGGTGCTGGCCGCGCGCGCGGCCATTCTGCTCGGGCGACCTGTCAAGCTCGTCATGCCACGCGCCCAGCTCTTCCACACCGCGAGCTTTCGGCCGGCCAGCCGCCACCGAATCCGACTGGGTGCGAATGCGGATGGGCGGATCGTCGCGGCGCGCTACGATGCTGACATGCAAAACAGCCGCGCCGACGCGTTCCGCGCGAGCTTCAGCGAGATCACAGCACGGCTCTACGCTATCGAGAATTATACGAGTAGTGCACGGCTCGTGCGCACGGACATACAGTCGCCGGGGTACATGCGCGCGCCGTTCGAGCATCCGGCCGCCTTCGCCTTCGAGAGCGCCGTGGACGAACTGGCCTACGCCGCCGGCCGCGACCCGCTGGCCTTTCGTCTCGCCAATGATGCGCAGACCGATCCGGTCACCGGGGGACCCTTCTCCTCACGCTTTCTTGCCGAATGCCTCAGGGATGGCGCGGAGCGCTTCGGCTGGTCGCGGCGCGACCTGGCTCCCGGATCGATGCGCGCTCCCGACGGGACGCTGATCGGTTGGGGCGTCGCCGTCGGCGCCTACAAAGCCGCTATGGCCCCGGCAATCGCGCGTCTTCGTGTCCGCGCGGACGGAACGACCAGGATCGCCGTCAGCGGCCACGAGATGGGTCAGGGCATTCGCACCGCCATCCTCGCCGCCGTGACCGCGGGACTTGCCATCGATCCGGCACGCGTCGAAATCGTCATCGGTGACCCGGACGCCGCGCCCCAGCACGTCACCGCCGGTTCGTGGGGAACGGCAAGCTCGGTCCCCGTCGTGCGGCGGGCCGTGCAGGCCATGCAGGTCCGGTTCGACGAACTCAGGAATGGCCGGACCGTCAACGGCACGATCCATCAGATGCTCGCGCGCTGGCGACGCCCCTATATCGAGGTCGAGACCCGCCTGCAGGCGCCCGGCCAGCCTGATGCCGTCTTCGATCGGCTTCAGCGCGGTCTGCCGGCGGCTGGCGGCCCGGAGTACAAGCCCTTCGTCAGCTTCAGCTACATCGCGCACTTCGTCGAGGCGCGTGTCGAGCCAACGACACGCCGCATCCGCGTGCCGCGTGTCGTCAGCGTCGTCGACTGCGGCCGGGTCGTCAGCCCGCGCACCGCTGAAAGCCAGGTGCACGGCGGAGTGGTTTGGGGCATCGGTGCAGCCCTTCGAGAGGCTGCCGAGATCGATCCGCGCTTCGGTGGCGTGCTGAACAACGACCTCGCCGAATACATCGTGCCTGTGAACGCCGATATCGGCGCAATCGACGTCGCCTTCATCAACCGCCCGGATCCCCTGCTCAACGACGTCGGCGTGAAAGGCCTCGGCGAAGTTTCTATGGTCGGCGTCGCTGGCGCCATTGCCAACGCCGTCTTCCACGCGACCGGGCGGCGCGTGCGGCAACTGCCAATGCGCATCGACGACCTGATCTAGCAGGGACACCCCGAGCGCTTTATTTGAAGGAAGACTAAATGCCAACACAGACCGCACATGTGCCAACCGAAAATGGTAGCCGCTATCTCCAGCAGCTTTGCAAGCATTGGTCACACGATCTCAAGACCGTGTTCACACCCGAGCATGGGAAAGTGGCGTTTCCAAAGGACGCGCGAGGCGCTAATTTCGTCGGCGATGCGCTGGTAACCTTCGTCGCGGCGTCGGCGACCCTTGAGGTCCGCATCGAAGCCAGCGAGGCCGAGCAGCTCGCGCGTTTGAAGGACGTCGTGGCCAACCATCTCGATCGCTTCGCGTTTCGCGAGGCGCCGCTCACCTTCAATTGGCACTAGGAAGCCCACTGACCGCTTGCGCTCTCGCTTCGCAAGGCATCCGAGCGCGTACAGCGGTCGACCGTGCCCCTGGGCCGCCTCTCCATATCATGGCCCTGCGACTGGGAATTCGTGCGAGATGCCGTTGAGCCGCGCAATGTGATCAGTGCGCAGGCTCAGGCTCGCCGCGCCGTCTCGCTCATTTTTGAAGGATGGTGCGGGTGGTCGGGCTCGAACCGACACTCCTTTCGGAACTGGATTTTGAATCCAGCGCGTCTACCAGTTTCACCACACCCGCACATTTACCGCCGATTCTAGCCGACGCTCTCTGCACCTATACTGCACCTAGAGCGAAAACCGAATATCGCCAGCCACTTCTCCTTCACCCGTAAGCTGTTCAAAACACGACATTTTCAACTCGTCGTGATTTTCTGTGGATTGGTAGACAAACCACTTTTTGAGTCCGGCGCGTCTACCAATTTCACCACACCCGCACGAAGCATCCTGTCCACAGAATGCGACCGGCAAGAATCCAACGAACGATCAAAAACCGCCCGCCCATCAAGCCGATGCCGCCAATTGGCAAAATCCATCGCGGGCGTCCAGCCGAAAATCGGATTGCGCGTCAAAAGCCTCCTCTCTCCGGTTGACAGGCATGATGCCGGCTCCCACATGCCGCCTCAATGTGATATTATATCATTATAGGAATTTCATGATTTCCTGCGACAACGAAAAGCAGCCGGTCCGCAATGACGCGCAGCCGGGGCGCTGGCTGGATGGGTTCGCGATTTGCGCCTCTTCTCTCTGCACCATTCATTGCCTTGGCCTGCCGCTGCTATTCGCCCTGCTGCCGGCCCTTGCGAGCCGGGTCAATCCGGGCGAATCCTTCCATCTCGTCATGCTGGCCCTCGCCATTCCCACGAGTCTGTTCGCGTTGATCCAGGGCCACCGGCATGGATCGCAGCGGCCGCTCTGGCTGGGATTGTGCGGCCTGGCGCTGATGGCTTTCGGCGCATTGGCCGCGCGCGATGCAGCGCAGGAAATCGGCGCGACCGTCATCGGCAGCATGTTGCTCGCGACCGCACATATCCTTAACTGGCGGCGAAAATTGTCGGCGCGGCCGCAGGAATAAGGCGGATTCGACGGATCAAACCGCAGAAGCGAGGCATTATGTTGCGGCGGCGGAGGATGCTCGATAGCCTTCTTGCGTAACGATCCGGGCTCGCTATAAGGGCCGCATCGTGCAGACATAGACAACTTCAAAAACGGAGAAGGATCTTCCTTTGACCGAGCCGTCTGCCACGTTCCTGTTATTCGGCGCCACGGGCGACCTGGCCCGCCGCATGATTTTCCCGTCGCTCTACAACCTGCTGTCGGACGGGCTGTTGTCCGACGATTTCCTGATCATCGCATCCGGCCGGTCGGATATGTCCGACGAGGATTTCCGTGGCGAAGTCTGCGCCGCCTTGCAGCAATTCCTGCCTGCCGATCGCTATGAAGCGGCGGTGGCGGAACGCTTCCGCGGCATGATCCAGTATCAGCCGGTCGAGGCCGGCAACGCCGCGCAGTTCGCTGCGCTGGCGGAGCGGGTCGACGGCCGGCTGGAGCGCGGCCTGTCGGTCTATCTGTCCACCCCGCCCTCGCTCTTCGCGCCGACCGCGCAGGGGCTGGCCGACGCGGGCCTGATCGCGCCGAATACGCGGATCGCGATGGAAAAACCGATCGGCAAGGATCTCGCATCTTCAAAAGAGGTCAATGACGGCATCGGAGCGCTTTTCGCCGAGGACCAGATTTTCCGCGTCGACCATTATCTGGGCAAGGAAACGGTCCAGAATCTCCTGGCCCTGCGCTTTGGCAACGTCATGTTCGAGCCGCTGTGGAACGCCAGCGCGATCGACCATGTCCAGATCACCGTCGGCGAGACGGTGGGATTGGAAGGCCGCGTTTCCTATTATGACGGGGTCGGCGCGCTGCGCGACATGGTGCAGAACCACATGCTCCAGATCCTGTCGATCATCGCCATGGAACCGCCGGCGCGCATGGACCCGACCGCCGTGCGCGATGAAAAGGTGAAGGCGCTGCGATCGCTGCGCCCGATGACCGACGAGATGGTGAAGACCCACAGCGTGCGTGGTCAATATACGCCGGGCGCGGTGCAGGGGCAGATCGTCACCGGCTATGCCGACGAACTGGGCAAGCCGTCCGACACCGAAACCTTCGTCGCGCTCAAGGCCTATGTAGACAATTGGCGCTGGCAGGGCGTGCCCTTCTACCTGCGCACCGGCAAGCGGATGCCCGCACGCCAATCCGAAATCGTCATCCAGTTCAAGCCGGTGCGCCACAGCATCTTCGGCCGCGACGGACATGGAACGGGGCTGGAACCCAATACACTGGTCATCCGGTTGCAGCCGGAGGAATATATCCGCCTCCAGATCATGAGCAAAAGGCCGGGGCTGGAACGGCAGGTACGGCTGGAGGAGGTGACGCTGGACGTGTCGCTGACCGCCGCCTTCGCCGGGCAGCGCCGCCGCATCGCCTATGAACGGCTGATCCTGGACCTGCTGGCCGGTGACGCGACCCTGTTCGTCCGCCGCGACGAGGTGGAGGCGCAGTGGACATGGATCGATTCGATCATCGACGGGTGGAAAGAGGCCAATATGAAGCCCGCCGCCTATTCTTCGGGGAACTGGGGCCCGTCTTCGGCCATTGCCCTTATCGAACGAGACGGAGCCAGCTGGCATGAATGATCTGCATCCGGTGATCGCGAAGGTCACTGACCGCATTGTGGAGCGGAGCGCCGCTTCGCGCCTCAAATATCTCGACCTGATCGATCGGGGCCGCGACGCCGGCACCAATCGCGCGCAACTGTCCTGCGGGAACCTGGCCCATGGCTTCGCTGCGAGCGGCGAAGACAAGGCTGTCATCCGCACCGGCGACGCGATGAACATCGGCATCGTCACATCCTATAATGACATGCTCTCGGCGCATCAGCCCTATGGCCGCTATCCCGAGCAGATCAAGATCGCGGCCCGTGAAGTGGGCGCCACCGCGCAGGTGGCGGGCGGCGTGCCCGCCATGTGCGACGGCGTGACCCAGGGTCAGGCGGGCATGGACCTGTCGCTGTTCAGCCGCGACACCATCGCCCTGTCGACCGCCGTGTCGCTCAGCCATGCGATGTTCGAGGGCACGCTGCTGCTGGGCATCTGCGACAAGATCGTGCCGGGCCTGCTGATCGGCGCGCTGCGTTTCGGCCATCTGCCGACCATCCTGATCCCGGCCGGGCCGATGCCGTCGGGCCTCGCCAACAAGGAAAAGGTGCGCATCCGCCAGCTCTATGCCGAAGGCAAGGTCGGCCGGGAGGAACTGCTGGAGTCCGAAAGCGCCTCCTACCATGGCGCGGGCACCTGCACCTTCTACGGCACGGCCAACTCCAACCAGATGATGATGGAGATGATGGGCCTGCACATGCCGGGCGCCGCCTTCGTCAATCCGGGCACGAAGCTGCGCACCGAACTTACGCGCGCGGCGACGCATCGGATCGCGGATATCGGCTGGGCCAAAGACGGAAAACCCAACGATGATTATCGTCCGCTGGGCCACTGCGTGAACGAGAAGGCGATCGTCAACGCGATCATCGGGCTGATGGCGACGGGCGGTTCGACCAACCATGCCATCCACCTGCCCGCCATCGCGCGGGCGGCGGGCATCCATGTCGACTGGACCGACTTTGCCGAGATTTCGGACGTGGTGCCGCTGCTGGCGCGCGTCTATCCCAACGGATCGGGCGACGTGAACCATTTCCACGCGGCGGGCGGCATGGCCGTCATCATCCGCGAACTGCTCGATGCCGGACTTCTCCATCGCGACATCCCGACCGTCGCGCGTCAGGATCTGACCGATTACGGCAAGGAGCCGGTGCTGAAGAATGACGCATTGACGTGGAAAGACGTCCCCGCCTCCCGCGACGAGGCGATGCTGCGTCCAGCGTCCAACCCGTTCCAGGCGGATGGCGGCATGAAGCTGCTCGAGGGCAATCTGGGCCGTTGCGTCATGAAGGTGAGCGCGGTCGACAAGGAACGCTGGACGATCGAGGCGCCCGCCGCCGTCTTCCAGGATCAGGACGATGTGCTGCGCGCTTTCAAGGCGGGTGAACTGGAGCGCGACGTCGTGGTCGTCGTGCGGTTCCAGGGTCCGCGCGCCAATGGGATGCCCGAACTGCACAAGCTGACCCCGGCGCTGGGCGTTTTGCAGGATCGCGGTTTCAAGGTCGCGCTGTTGACCGACGGGCGCATGTCCGGCGCGAGCGGCAAGGTGCCGGCGGCGATCCATTTGTCGCCCGAAGCGCTGGGTGGCGGACCGATCGGCAAGCTGCGCGATGGCGACATTGTGCGGGTCTGCGCGGAAACCGGCACGGTCGACGCACTGGTCGATGCGGCGACGTGGGACGCGCGGGACGTGCCCGCCGCCCCGCCCCCGCCCTATGACACCGGCCGCGAACTGTTCGCCCTGTTCCGCCAGCATAGCGACCTTGCCGAAGCCGGCGCGTCGCCGATCCTGGCGGCGATGGAAAGCGAACTGTAACTTCCACCCGTCATGCCAGCGAAGACCGGCATCTCATTTCTTCATCCTGCGTTGATGAACAGAAAGTGAGATCCCGGCCTTCGCCGGGATGACGGTCGAGAGAATTGGATGCCCTGATGACCGACATCATCGCCGCCGACATTGGCGGGACCAACGCCCGCTTCGCCCGCGCCTCGCTGGATGCCAGGGGCGTGCCGACGCTGGGCGCCGTGCGCAAATATAAGGTTGCCGATTACCCCAGCCTGCAAGCCTGCTGGGCCGCCTTTTCGGAGGATGAGCAGAAGCAAGGTGACGGCCCCCTGCCCGATGCCGTCTCGATCGCCTTCGCCACCGCGATCGGGCGGGAGATCATCAAGCTGACCAACAGCAACTGGATGATCCGCGCCGATACGCTGGCGGAGGATCTGGGCGTGCGCACCGTGCGGCTGGTCAATGATTTCGAGGCGGTAGCCCATGCCGTGTCGCGCTTGCCCGACGAAAATCTGCCCCTGCTGTTCGGCGAGGACCGCCCCTTCCCGCGCGACGGCGGCGTCACGGTGCTTGGCCCCGGCACCGGGCTGGGTGTGGCGATGATCGCCTATGACAATGGCCATCCTCATGTCATCGCGACGGAAGGTGGCCATCTGGATTTCGCGCCGCTCGATCCCCTGGAGGAGAAGATCCTCGCCTATCTGCGCGACAAGTTCCTGCGCGTGTCGACCGAGCGGATCGTGTCCGGTCCCGGCCTCAACAATATCTACAAGGCGTTGGCGACGATCGGCCATGATCGCGTCGTGCTGATGGAAGATCCCGAATTGTGGCAGGCGGCGCTGGAAGATACCGATGATTTCGCGCGCCGGGCGCTGGAACGTTTTTGCCTGAGCTATGGCTCGGTGGCGGGCGACCTGGCGCTGGCCCATGGTCCGCACAGCGTCGTGCTGGCGGGCGGCCTGACCCAGCGGATGCGCGACGTCCTGGCGCAGAGTGGTTTCCATACGCGCTTCAAGGCAAAGGGCCGGTTCGAAAGCCTGATGGCGACCATACCGATACGGTGCGCCATCCATGAGGAAATCGGCCTGTTCGGGGCCGCAGCCGCTTTTAGGGAGAATTGAGAATGAGCCTGACCGTCGCCCAGGTTATGGAACTGGCCCCGGTGATCCCAGTGCTGGTGGTCGAGAAGGTCGAAGATGCGCTGCCGATCGCGCGGGCGCTGGTGGCGGGGGGCCTGCCCGCACTGGAAGTGACGCTGCGCACGCCCGCCGCGCTGGAGGTGATCCGCGAGATGGCGAAGGTCGAGGGCGCGGTGGTGGGCGCCGGCACGGTGCTCGGCCCCAGGCAACTGGACGCCGCCATGGAAGCGGGCGCGCGCTTCGCCGTCAGCCCCGGCCTGACCGAGCCGCTGGGCAAGGCGGCGATCGAGGCTGGCCTGCCCTTCCTGCCCGGCACTGCGACCGCCGGCGACATCATGCGTGGGCTGGACATGGGCCTGACCCATTTCAAATTCTTCCCCGCGGAAACCTCGGGCGGGTTGCCGGCGCTCAAGGCGCTGGCTGCGCCGCTCTATGAGGCGCGCTTCTGTCCGACCGGCGGCATCACGGCGCAGAGCGCGCCCGAATGGCTGGCCCAGCCCTTCGTCAAATGCGTCGGCGGCAGCTGGGTCGTGCCCAAGGGGCCGGTCGATCCCGCGAAGATCGAGGCGCTGGCGCGCGAGGCGGCGGCGCTCCCGCGCTGAACCCGCGCTGGACCATAGCGCCCCGCGCCCCGCCCGCCCATGGCTTTTGTTTTCCGTGATTTCCGGGCCGTGAAATGTTCCATTTCACTCGAAATCACTCTAGATGCAGATCATGACTCCGCGCCGCCTCTTCGCCGCACTGGCCCTGTTGCTCTCCGGCTGTGCTGGGGCGCCGCAAACTTATCCGTCGCTCGCCAAGCGCGCGATCGAAGGCGCCCCCATCGCGGAGGTCGCGCCCCCGCCGGCGCCGGTGGCGGCGGACCCACAGCTGTCCGCCGAAATCGCCCGCCATGTCGCGCAGGCGGACCAGGGTGCGGCCGCCTTCGATACCGCTTACGCCAATGCCGACAAGACAGTGAGGGCGGCAGCGGGCGCGTCGGTGTCCAGCGATGTCTGGGTCGCGGCGCAGGTCGCGATCAGTTCGCTGGAGGCTGCGCGCAACGACAGCGTGTCCGCGCTCGCCAGCCTCGACACGCTTTATGTCGAGCGGAGCAACGCTGTCGCCGATGGCAAGGCGCGGGGCGGGCTGGACGATATCGATGCGGCCCGCAGCGCCACTCTGACGCTGGTCGACCAGCAGAATGACCGCATCGATGCGATGAAGGCGCGCCTGCCGCAACCGTAAAGCGCGTGGGCGACGGAGCGACCATATCCCGTTATGCCAGTGAAGAAGATGATGATGACAGCGAAAGCTGGCCGTCTTCAAACCATCCATTCCAGCAGGGCGTGATGCCTTTACTTTGCCCCGTTCGCTTCGAGCTAAGTCGAGAAGCGGATAGCGCAATGCCAGCGTTTCTCGACTTCGCTCGAAACGAACGGCAGAACGACAAGGACTTAGCGCGCGCGATCGGCATCCGACACGACGCAGTGCGCTCTAATCCTCGTGCCTGCCCTACCCCTCCGCCGCCTTGATCGCGCCCTTGTGCGCCTTGGCATTGTGGACATAATGGTCGACGCCCTCGCGCATGTCGATCAGCGCTTTGTCGCTGAGGTCGCGCAT
Source organism: Sphingobium sp. WR1 (assembly GCF_059693745.1). Classification (NCBI taxonomy): domain Bacteria; kingdom Pseudomonadati; phylum Pseudomonadota; class Alphaproteobacteria; order Sphingomonadales; family Sphingobiaceae; genus Sphingobium; species Sphingobium sp. WR1. The sequence continues at coordinate 38,891 of NZ_JCATID010000017.1, forward strand.
ATATTTGGCGGGGCGGCCGGCCCAGAGTTGGCGGTGCAGCACGCTCTTCCCCGGCGACAACAGCGCGCCGGCAGCCAGCATCGCATCGCTTTCTATCTTACAGCCGCTCATGACGATCGCGCCCAGGCCGACGAACGCACGATCCTCCAGCACGCAGCCATGGATCATCGCCATATGGCCGATCAGCACATCTTCACCGATGATCGCGGGCCACCCCTCGGCAGGCCGCCCGTCGGCGCGATCGCCGGGGCTGTCGCAATGAATCACTGTGCCGTCCTGCACGTTGGTTCGCGCGCCGATCCGCACCCGGTTCACGTCGCCCCGGATCACACAATTATACCAGATGCTGGCATCTTCCCCGATCTCCACATCGCCGATGATCCTGCATCCCGGTGCGATGAACGCGCTGGGGTGGATGACCGGCGTCTTGCCGCCGAAGGGAATGATGCTGACGTCGGGATAGGCAGGGGCCGACATGATGGCTTTCCTCTTATGGTCTGATCTTCAGGATCGGCAGGATGCTGGCATGATCGTCCGACCAGGCGGTAAAGCCGGGCCTCCCAGACAGCGTTTGCCATCCGTCCGCACCAGTCCGACGGACCAGCCGGTCCAGTTGCGCCCGATCACGCGACAAGGCAACCCAGACCGATGCCGTATAATGGCGGCCAGCATCCCGCTTGTCCGGCCTATAGTTGCGCAATCGCGCCTGCCAGCCACCTTCGCTCGCTCCGGCCGCCAGCACCGGGCGCAGGTCGAGATAGCGGTTGGAAATATGGATGAGCAGCAGGCCGTCGGGCGCGAGTCGGCGACCGTAGATCGCCAGCGCCTCGCGCGTCAGCAGATGCATCGGGATGGCATCGGAGGAAAAGGCATCAATCACCAGCAGGTCGGCACCGGCCGCCGATTGCCGCGCCAGCGTCATGCGCGCGTCGCCAATGACGATGTCGGCATGGGGCTGGCAGCGCGACAGGAAGGTGAAGTCGGCCGGATTGCGGGCGATCGCGGCCATGGCCGGATCGATCTCGTAGAAGCGCCAACTCTGGCCGGGACGAACATAGCAGGCAAGCGTGCCCGCGCCCAGGCCCACCACGTCGATGCGCGCCTTAGGCCCGAACAGCGCCGGCGCCTGGCGCAACGCCAGGCCGACGCCCGATTCCGGCGCATAATAGCTGGTGGGATCGCGTTCCCGGCCGGGCGTCCGATTCTGGATGCCGTGCAGGGTCGTGCCGTGGAACAGGATGCGCTCCGACCCGCTCCTGTCGGCTACGCCATAGACGCCGAAATAGCTGCGGGTGAGCATACCCGACACCGACTGCGACAACTTGTCCCAACCGCTGAGGCACAGCATCAGATAAAGCAGCATTCCCGCCGTCAACAGGCGATGGCCGAGCGCCATCACGCCCATGGCGATGATGGCCAGGAAGCTGATCGTCTTGAGCAGCGACGATTTCCATTCCGGCACCAATATGCCGCCGCCGATCACCGACAACAGCAGGCCGGCGACCAGCATCAGCGCGCCCAGCCACACACGGCGGCGCGGGTCCTCCCACAACAGGCGCGGCAGGCGCAGGAAAGGCTCGCGCGGCGGGAGCAGCAGCATAGCAGCGACCAGCAGGATCGGATATTCATAGGTCCAATCGAAGATGAGCGGCGCGATCAGCGCGCAGAACAGCCCGCCGATCATGCCACCGACCGACATGACCAGATAGAATCGCGTCAGATGCGCTGGCGCCGGGCGCAGATCATAGAGGCGGGCGTGAAGCGCCGTCGCGGTCACGAACAACACCGCCAATATGCCCATTGCGACGAAAACCGGGAAATGGACTCCTCCGGTAAAGGCCATGCAGGCACCGATCAGCAGCAGCAGCGGCGCGATCAGGGTGCAGAGGTTTGCCGCGCCGCGCCGAACGGCGAAAGCCAGAGTGAAACTCAACAGGTAGAGCCCGAGCGGCAGCACCCAGAGCAGCGGCATGGCGACGATGTCGGTGGTGAGGTAGAGGCTGGTCGCCAGCATCAATCCAGACGGCACCGCCGCCAACATGGTCCAGAGCAGCATCACACGCCAGTCGGGCAATGGCGACGCACCCTCTTCCGCTGTTGCCGCTGTTGGTCCATCGGGCGGCAGGCGGCGGGCGCTGGCGTAGACCAGAAAGAACAGCGCGCCATAACAGAGCGACCAGAAAATGCTCTGCGCCCTGAGGGTGAGCAGCGGCTCCACCAGCAGCGGATAGGCGATCAGCCCGGCGAAGCTGCCCAAATTCGACGCGGCGTAGAGCGGATAGGGATCGCTCCCGTCGGCGATGGCAAACCAGCGCTGGAGCAACGGCGCCTGCGCGGCAACGACGAAGAAAAGCGGGCCGATCGACGCACCCAGAAGCCAGAGGACCCAGAGCGCCGGCTCGGTCCCTTCGGGCGGCTGCCAGCCCGCCAGCCCAATCGGCAGGAAGGTGGCCGAAGCCAGGAACAGGCCGAGATGGATCATCGCCTGCCGCCGCGCGGGAAAGCGGCCGAGCATATGGGCATAGGCGTAGCCCGCCAGCAACAGCCCCTGATAGACCAGCATCGCCGAATTCCACACCGACGGCGCGCCGCCCAGACGCGGCAGCGCCATGCGGGCAATCATCGGCTGGACCAGGAAAAGCAGGAACGAGCCCGCACAGATGGTGAGAACGAAGCGGGACCGTGTTCCGATCCGCATCAGGCACCCAGCAGCCTTGCCGCGTGGAGGGCGTGGTAGGTCAGCACCCCGGAACAGCCCGCCCGCTTGAACGCCATCAGCGTTTCGAGGATCAGCGCATCGCGATCCCCCGCACCGGCTGCCGCAGCATGTTCGATCATCGCATATTCGCCCGACACCTGATAGGCGAAGACGGGAACGGCGAAACGGTCGCGCACCCGGGCAACGATGTCGAGATAGGGCAGGCCGGGCTTAACCATCACGCTGTCGGCGCCTTCCGCTAAGTCCAGAGCGACCTCGCGCAGCGCTTCCTCGCCATTGGCCGGGTCCATCTGGTAATTTTTCTTGTCGCCCTTGAGCAGCCCGCGCGATCCCACCGCGTCACGGAACGGGCCGTAGAAGGCGCTGGCATATTTGGCGGCATAGGCCATGATCTGGACATTGGCATGGCCGGTTTCCTCCAGCGCCTCGCGGATCGCGCCGACGCGGCCGTCCATCATGTCGCTGGGCGCGATGATGTCCGCGCCCGCCGCCGCCTGATTGAGCGACTGGCCGATCAGCACGTCGATGGTGGCGTCGTTGACGACATAGCCGGTCTCGTCCAGCAGCCCGTCCTGACCATGGGCGGTATAGGGATCGAGCGCAACGTCGGTCAGCACGCCGATATCGGGCACCGCGTCCTTGATCGCCCGGATCGCCCGGCACATCAGATTGTCGGGATTGAGCGCTTCGGCGCCATCGTCGCTGCGCCGATCGGCCTGGGTGTTGGGGAAGAGGGCGAGGCAGGGAATGCCGGCGTCGCGCGCCTCCTTCGCCCGCGCGACCATCAGGTCCACCGACCAGCGCGACACGCCAGGAAGCGCGGCGATGGGCTCCGCCACGCCCTGTCCTTCGGTGACGAAGAGCGGCCAGATGAAGTCGCTGGGCGACAGACGGCTTTCGGCATACATCGCCCGGCTCCAGGCGGCGGCGCGGGTGCGGCGCATACGCAGCGCCGGATAGGGGGCATAGGTCATGAGGCGGGTTTAGGCCGAGGGGCAAGGGGGATCAAGCGGGACACATTGTCTCAATGACTGGCGGAACAATCGATCCGGGCCGGAGCGTCATCTCCGCGCCCCTTTATTTCGCGAAGCGCCTGAAGAAACTGTCGTCGTTCCAGCGCGGACGGGGCCGCGCGTTGGCGACGCGCAGCGTCACCGCCGTCACATAGTCGTTCAGCTTCGCCGTCTCGGCCGGCATCACCGGCTGGTTCAAGTCGTCGAAGGGTGAGTGGTAGAGGTTCGCGCGCCATGCCTTTTCGGTTTCCGCCTCGGGCGTACCGGCCTTGAACCCATATTTGAAGAAGAGCGACGGAATGCCTTCGCGGATGAAGGCATATTGGTCGGAACGGATGAAGACATTGCGGTCCGGGAAGGGATCGGGCGTGATCGGCAGATTCATGGCCGCGCTCACCGCTGCCGCATCCTGCCCCAGCGAGCTTTGATCATAGCCGATCGGCGTGACAGCGGTCAGCGGGAAAATCGGCAGCGCCATGTCGAAATTAAGGTCGGCGACGATGCTCCGTTGCGGCACCGTCGGGCGGCGGGCGAAATAACGGGCGCCCAGAAGCCCCTTCTCCTCCGCCGTGACGATGGCGAAGAGGATAGACCGCTTCGGCTTGTCCCTGCCGGCCTTCAACGCGCGGGCGATTTCCAGCAGGCTGGCGACGCCGGACGCATTGTCCAGCGCGCCATTATAGATGGCATCGCCTTTGATCGGCGTGCCGACGCCATAGCCGTCGAGATGAGCCGAAAGGACCACATATTCGCCCCGCAGCCTGGAGTCGGCGCCCGGCATGACGGCGACGAGGTTAGGAGACGACAGGTCGCGCCGCCTGGCGACGACCCGCGCCTTCAGCCGCAACGCCAGGGGAAAGCTGGCGACCGACGCGGAACTGTCGGCCGCGGCGGCGATCGCGGCGAAATCCTTGCCGCTGCCTTCAAAGAGCATGGCCGACTTGGCGGGGTCGAACTGGGCGCCCAAAAAGGGGGTTTGCGTTTCGCGCAGGCTGTTGTCGGCATAATAGAGCGCCGGCGCGCTGGCCAGCGCAACACGGCGGGCCCAGGGGATTTCCACCTGCTTGGGCGTCACCAGCAGGATCAGGCCCAATGCCCCCTGCTGCGCCAGCCACTGCGCACGTTCCGACCGGGCGTGCGACTTGAGCGCGCCGGAAATCGTGGCGGGGCCGCCAGACAGCACCACCACGATCTTGCCCCTGACGTCGAGGCCGGCAAAATCATCATGCCCGACCTCCGGCAGGTGCAGGCCATAGCCGGCGAAGACCAGCGGGGCGTCGACCGCCTCCGGCACGGGGCCACCGCTGCCCGAAAAGATCAGGTCGTTCGGCACCGAAAGCGACATCTCTCCCTTGTTCCCCACAAGCGCGGCGCTGCTCCGGTCGGACAGGACGACCTGCTCGACGAAGGCGACCGGCTGCTTATATCCATCCACGCCCATGGGCTTGAGGCCAAGCGCCTTGAACTGGCCGATCACATAATCGGCCGCGCGATCATAGCCGGGCGTGCCGGTGCCGCGCCCTTCCATGCCGTCATCGGCGAGGGCCTGTACATGCGCCCACCAGCGCGCGCCTTTCTCCCCGTTCGTTTCGGCATGGGCGGCAGGGACGGCGATCAGCGACAAGAACAGGAGAGCAAGGTGCGACATGCTGCGCAGCGATCCGGGACGCATAGATGGAGAGACTCCGCGATTTTCAATATTCTATCTTGGCCAGAAAGGTGCGACGAACAAGAGGCTTGGAACCGCCATCCGATTGTGTATTATAAGAGCAATACAGCATGGAGATCGTGATGCCCCGCTCCCTTCCTCTCTTGCCCCTGCTCCTGTCCGGCCTTGCCTTGTCGACCAGCGCCTGTTCGCGCAACAGTGAATCGCCCGCCGCCGACGAAGTCGCACGGACCGCGCAGAATTGGTCCACCCTGAAGGACTTCGACGCCATAGACGCCACCGGGCCCGACAATGTCGCCGTCACCATCGCGAAGGATTTCAGCATCCGGGCGGAGGGTGATCCCAAATCTGTCGCCGACCTCGACATCCAGGTGAAGGGCGGCAAACTGGTGATCGGCCGCAAGTCCAAGGGCGACTGGAACTGGGGACGCAAGGATGGCGGGAGCGATGGCAACAGGGGCGCGACCGTCCATGTCACCATGCCCGCGATCAAATCCGCGGATCTGACCGGCGCGGGCGATTTCGATCTCGACAAGGCGGAGGGCGACAGCCTGGACCTGTCGCTGACCGGCGCGGGCGATTTCCGCATTGACACGGTGAAACTCAAGTCGCTGACCACCGACATCACCGGCGCGGGATCTGTGAAGATCGCCGGCACCGCCGATACGGCAAAACTCTCCATCACCGGCGCGGGCGACATCGATGGCGAGGCGCTGAAGGTGGGTGACGCCGACGTGTCGATCCTGGGCGCGGGCGACATCGACTTTGCCTCCGACGGGAAGGTCGCTATCAGTATCATGGGGCCGGGCGACGTGACGGTGAAGGGCAAGGCGCAATGCACGACCAAGGGTGTTGGACCGGGCGAGGCGCGCTGCGCGCCCTGATCGGGGCCGGGTTGCTTGTCGCGGCGCCCGCGAGCGCGGCGACGCGCGGCTTCACCATCACCAGCTTCGACGCGATCCGCGTGGATGCGCCCGTGACCGTGGTGCTGACCACCGGCGGCGGAACGTCCGCGCGCGCGGAAGGGGATCAGGCCGCGCTCGACCGGCTGAAGGTTGACGTATCGGGGCGGCTGCTGACCGTTGGCATGGAGCGGCCGCGCGCTGGCGAAAAGAGCGCCGGCGCAGCGACGCTGCGGCTGTCGACGGAGATGGTCGGCCGGGTTCTTCTGAATGGCGGCGGGTCCATCGCCATCAATCGCCTGAAGGGATTGCACGGCGAAATAGCGCTGGCCGGCAATGGCGATGTCAATGTGAGCGACATTCAGTTCGACCGGCTGGACCTGACCCTATCCGGGGGCGGACGCGCAACACTGACCGGCCGCGCCAGTGTCGCCAATGTCCGGGTTGGCGGCCCCGGAGCCGTTGCCGCCGAGCCGTTGCGCGCGCGTCAGGCGAGCGTCTTCAATGATGGACCCGGCAGCGTCGTCCTGACGGCGGACGTCAATGCGAAAATCGTCGCGACCGGATCTGGCGATGTGACGGTCGGCGGCAAGCCCGCCTGCACCGTCGACAATCGCGGCACGGGGCATGTGATGTGCGGCGGGGAGCGCTATTAGAGTGTGATGGCTTCACATTGATCCATCCCGTCATTGCGAGCACAGCGAAGCAATGACGATTCAAGGAATGCATCCCCCTCTATGTCGCGGCATTTTATCTGGACGGGATCGTGAGCCGTCTCAGGCCTGTTTACCGCCCTTCTTCCCCTGCTGATCAATCAGGACGGCTTGTTGCCATCGGCTTGGCGCCTTGTCCGTGCGATGAATGCATCCCGCCCAGCAGCAAGGGCGCTTCTTGCCCTCCAGCAGTTCCTCACAGGTTCGCTCAATCCGGCGCTGCCGCGTCTTTGACTGTTTCGCATCTTCCACCCAGCAGATGAATTCATTCCTGCCAAGCGGTGTCAGGCTTTCCCACAGCGCCAAAACCTTCGGATTCAATCGCAAGGCCGCTTCAAGGTCTTCGCCGGCTGTGTGAACAGTGCCATGTGAAAAAGCGTTCGTCACGAAACCCTCCAGGAGAATCCTGCCGGAAAAGCGAACCCTCGCGCCGGTCAGGCGGGAACGCTGGCGAGCGCCGCCTTGACCGCATCGATCGCCGCCTGCGCCTTGTCGCCGTCGGGGCCGCCGCCCTGCGCCATGTCGGGACGGCCGCCACCGCCCTTGCCGCCCAGCGCTTCCACGCCCGCGCGGACGAGATCGACCGCGCTGATGCTGCCCACCAGATCGTCGGTGACGCCCACGGCGATGCTGGCGCGACCGTCGACCACCGCAAGCACGGCCGATACGCCGCTGCCCAGGCTCGCCTTGTTCTGATCGACGATGCCGCGCAGTTCCTTTGGATCGAGGCCGTCGATCACCTGACCGATGAAATTGATGCTGCCGACCTTCTCAGGGCCAGCCGCCTGGACAGCGCCACCGCCGCCAAGCGCCAGCGCCTTCTTCGCTTCGGCCAGTTCCCGCTCCAGCTTACGGCTCTGTTCGACCAGAGCGGCGATGCGCGCGGGCACATCCTCCGGCGTGGTCTTGAGCGCGGCGGCGGTCTGGCGCAGCTTGTCGTCGCGATCGGTCAGCCACAGGCGCGCGGCTTCGCCGGTCAGCGCCTCGATCCGGCGGACGCCCGAGGAAACGGCGCTTTCACCGACGATCTTGAGCAGGGCGATGTCGCCCAGCGCGCGGACATGGGTGCCGCCGCACAGTTCGACCGAATAGCTGTGCTCATCGCCCTTCCCCATGGAAAGGACGCGGACCTCGTCGCCATATTTCTCGCCGAACAGCGCCATGGCGCCGGCCGCGATGGCGTCGTCCGGGGTCATCAGGCGGGTCATCACCTCGTCATTGTGACGGATTTGCGCGTTCACGTCCGCCTCGACCGCGGCGATCTGGGCATGGGTCAGCGCTTCGGGATGGGAGAAGTCGAAGCGCAGGCGGTCGGGCGCGACCAGACTGCCCTTCTGCGTCACATGCGCGCCCAACTCCTTACGAAGGGCGGCGTGCAGCAGATGGGTGGCGCTGTGATTGGCGCGGATGCGATCGCGGCGCTCGACATCGACAGCGAGATGGACAGTATCACCGACCTTGACGCTGCCCGCCCCGATCGTGGCGCGATGCGCGTGCAGACGGCCGAGCGGCTTGGACGTGTCCTCGACTTTGGCGGACAGGCCGCTTGCCGAGGAAATGACGCCTGCGTCGCCCATCTGGCCGCCGCTTTCGCCATAGAAAGGCGTCTGGTTGGTGACGATCGTGACCGTCTCGCCGGCGGTCGCGCTGTCGAAGTTCACACCGTTGTTGACGATCGCCAGCACCTCGCCCTCGCCCTGTGTCGAGCTGTAACCAATGAACTCGGTATTGCCCGCCTTTTCGGCGATGTCGAACCAGATTTCATCCGACGCCTTTTCGCCCGACCCCTTCCAGGCGGCGCGCGCGGCGGCCTTCTGCTCGGCCATGGCGCTGTCGAAACCGGCGCGGTCGACGGTCAGACCGCGCGAGCGCAGCGCGTCCTCTGTCAGGTCGTAGGGGAAGCCATAGGTGTCGTAGAGCTTGAACGCCGTCTCGCCGGGCAGCGTGCTGCCTTCGTCAAGGTCGAGCGTCGCTTCGTCGAGCAGGCGCAGGCCGTTTTCCAGCGTCTTGCGGAAGCGGGTTTCCTCGCGCAGCAGCGTTTCCTCGATCAGCGGCTGAGCGCGGACCAGTTCGGGATAGGCGCCACCCATTTCCGACACGAGGCTGGAGACGAGGCGATACATCAACGGCTCCTTCGCGCCGATGATGTGGGCGTGGCGCATGGCACGGCGCATGATGCGGCGCAGGACATAGCCACGGCCCTCGTTCGCGGGCAGCACGCCGTCCGCGATCAGGAAGCTGGTCGAGCGGAGATGGTCGGCGATGACGCGATGGCTGGCCTTGTGCTCGCCTGTCGTGGCGGTCTTCGACAGCGCGCCGCTTTCGGCGATCAGCGCCTTGAATGTGTCGGTATCATAATTGTCGTGGACGCCCTGAAGCACCGCCGCGATGCGCTCCAGCCCCATGCCGGTGTCGATACTGGGCTTGGGCAGTTCGCTGACGATCTCGTTCGCTTCCTGCTCATATTGCATGAAGACGAGGTTCCAGATCTCGACGAAGCGGTCGCCATCCTCTTCCGGCGATCCGGGAGGACCGCCCCAGATATGGTCGCCATGGTCGTAGAAGATTTCCGAACAGGGACCGCAGGGGCCGCTGTCGCCCATCGCCCAGAAATTATCCTTGGTCGGGATACGGATGATACGCTGTTCGGGCAGGCCGGCGATCTTCTTCCACAGCTCGAACGCCTCGTCGTCCGTGTGATAGACGGTCGCGGTCAGCTTGTCGGGCGACAGGCCCCATTCCTTGGTCAGCAGAGTCCAGGCATGGGTGATCGCCTGTTCCTTGAAATAGTCGCCGAAGCTGAAATTGCCCAGCATTTCGAAGAAGGTATGGTGGCGCGCGGTATAGCCGACATTGTCGAGATCATTATGCTTGCCGCCGGCGCGGACCGACTTCTGGCTCGACGTCGCGGTCTTGTAGGGGCGCGTTTCCAGACCCGTGAAGACATTCTTGAACGGCACCATGCCCGCGTTCACGAACATCAGCGTCGGATCGTTATGCGGCACCAGCGGCGCGGACGGAACGATGGTGTGGCCGTTGGCCCCGAAATAGTCGAGGAAAGAGCGGCGAATGTCGTTGGTCGAGGTCATGCGCGCGATTTAGTGAGAAGCGGCCCGGCGCACAAGCGGGGGATTTGGTCGACCGCAACCAAGACGCGGAGGATGATCTTTCACCTTACTCTCGATCCGTTCGTCCTGAGCTTGTCGAAGGGCCTTACTGCCTTCCTCGCAAACCGAAAAAGGGGCTTCGACAGGCTCAGCCCGAACGGAGGATAGTAAATCTTTTATCCGATCGGCTGCTCGATCGATGCCGGCGGCTTGGAAAACCATTTCGGTCCCTGCGCGGTCATGTGGAAACAGTCCTCCATTCGGATGCCCATCGTGCCGGGCAAATACAGGCCGGGTTCGTTGGAGAAGCACATGCCGACGTCCAGCTTCGTCGTCTCGCCATGGACGAGGTTGACCGGCTCATGCCCCTCCATGCCGATGCCATGGCCGGTGCGATGGGAGAGGCCCGGCAGCGCATAGCCGGGGCCGTAGCCCAGCGACTGATAATAGCTGCGCACCGCATCGTCGACCGAACCGGCGGGGACGCCGAGTTTCGCGGCGGCGAAGGCGATCTTCTGGCCCTGCGACACCTCGTTCCAGACCTTGCGCTGCTGGGCGGTGGGAGCCGCGCCGTGCACCCAGGTTCGGCTGATGTCGGACTGATAATCCTCGACCGTGCAGCCGCAGTCCATCAGCACGACTTCCCCTGCTCGCACCGCTTGCGGCTTGCCGGAGCCGTGCGGATAGGCGGCCGCTTCGCCGAGCAGGATGAGGTTGAATTCGACCTGCCCACCCAGTTGCTTCGTCGCGGCGCTCATCAGCGCGGCGATATCGGCGGGGGTCATGCCGGCCTTCACCTGCGGATAAGTCCAGCGATAGGCGGCCATGGTGACATCGGCGGCCTTTTGCATCAGGGCGATTTCGGCGGTGGTCTTGCGCATTCTTATGGCGCGGGTGACGGGGTCTTTCACCAGCGTCGCGGCGGGGAGCGCAGCCTTGAGACCGTCGACCGCGAAGTAGCGGACCGTTTCCTCGATGCCGATGCGCCCCTTGGCCAACCCCTTCGCGGTCAGATAGTCGGCGATCGGGACATAAGGGCTTTCATGCTCCTGCCAGACGCGCACTTCGGCCGGGATGGCCAGCGATTCGTCGATCGAGGGCTTTTCGAAAAAGGGACAGATGATGAGCGGTGCTCCGCTCGCGGGAATGATGGCGGCGGTCAGCCGTTCGGAGCGGTGCCAGCGCACGCCCGTATAGTAAATGAGGCTGGCGCCCGGTTCGATCAGCAGCGCGTCGATCCCGGCCGTCTGCATCGCCTGCTGCGCGCGGGCGAGGCGATCGGCGCGTTCGGCCTTGCCGATCGGGGTGACGGCGCCGGTCAGGGACGCGAGCGCCTCGGCCGCCCGCTCCTGCGCGAACAGGCGCGGGCCGACAAGCGACGTGGCGAGGCCGGCGGCGGCGGTGCGCAGCAGGGTGCGGCGGTCTGGACGAAAGGATTTGGTCATGAGGCTCCCCCGCTGCGTTGGCCGAATGGCTAACGCAGCGGGACATTTATCACAACATTTGTCATTGGGAGCGGAGCGAAGCAATGACGAAGAGTTTACGCGACCTCCAGAGCCTCCGCCTTCTTCCTGGCGCGGAAGGCGTGGAGGAGCGGTTCGGTATAGCCGCTGGGCTGCTCGACGCCCTCGAACACCAACGCGCGGGCGGCTTGGTAGGCGAGGCTCTCCGCTTCGCGGCCGCTCATCGGCTGATAGAGCGGATCGCCCGCATTCTGGGCGTCGACCTTGGCCGCCATGCGCCGGAGCGCGGCGTCGACCTGCTCCGCCGTGCAGACGCCATGCAGCAGCCAGTTGGCTATATGCTGCGAGGAAATGCGCAGCGTTGCGCGGTCCTCCATCAGGCCGATATCGTGGATGTCGGGCACCTTGGAACAGCCGACACCCTGATCGACCCAGCGGACGACATAGCCCAATATACCCTGCGCATTATTGTCCAGTTCCTGCGCGATCTCCTCTTCGGAGAAGTTGCGGCCGACCGCGATGGGGATGGTCAGCAGCCGGTCGAGCGAGGCTATGCCCTCCGCCGCGCGCTCCGCCTGACGGGCGAAGACGTCGATGCGGTGATAATGGGTCGCGTGCAAGGTCGCGGCGGTCGGCGAAGGCACCCAGGCGGTGTTGGCCCCGCTTTTCGGGTGGCCGACCTTCTGCTCCAGCATGTCGGCCATGCGATCGGGCGCGGCCCACATGCCCTTGCCGATCTGCGCCCTGCCCGACAGGCCGCAGGCAAGGCCGATCTGGACATTGCGGTCCTCATAGGCGGTGATCCAGTCGCTCGCCTTCATCTCGCCCTTGCGGATCATCGGGCCGGCCTGCATCGACGTGTGCATCTCGTCCCCGGTGCGGTCGAGGAAGCCGGTGTTGATGAAGACGATACGGTCGCGAACCGCCTCGATACAGGCGGCGAGATTGGCCGAGGTGCGGCGCTCCTCATCCATGACGCCGACCTTCAGCGTATGGCGCGCCATGCCCAGCATGTCCTCGATCGCGTCGAACAGGCGGTTGGTGAAAGCCGCTTCTTCGGGGCCGTGCATCTTGGGCTTGACGATATAGACGCTGCCGGCGCGGCTGTTGCCGCCCTGCTTCTGCAAGTCGTGCAGCGCAATCAGGCTGGTGACGATGCCGTCCAATATGCCTTCAGGCGCTTCCGAGCCATCGGGGAGGCGGATGGCCGGGTTGGTCATCAGATGGCCGACATTACGGACGAAGAGCAGGCTGCGCCCCGGCAGGATGAAGGCGCTGCCGTCCGGCGCGGTATAGGCGCGGTCGGGGTTGAGCGCGCGCGTCATCATCGCCCCGCCCTTTTCGAACGTGTCGGTCAGGTCGCCCTGCATCAGGCCCAGCCAGTTGGCATAGGCGGCGACCTTGTCGGCCGCGTCGACGGCGGCGACCGAGTCCTCCAGATCGCAGATGGTGGTCAGCGCGGACTCGAGAATGACGTCGGCGAGGCCGGCCGGGTCGGTCGCGCCGATCGGGTGGGCGCGGTCGAAGATCAGCTCGATATGGAGGCCATTGTGGCGGAACAGGCGGCCCTTTTCGCTGGTGCCGACGAACTGCGTGGGATCGGCAAGGACGATCTCGTCGCTCGCCAGGTCGGCCCAGCTTCCGCTCGCCAGCGGGATCGCATCGTCGAGGAACGCCTTGGCCCAGGCGATGACCTGCGCGCCGCGGGCGGCGTCATAGCCCTTCCCTGCCGCAGCGCCGGGGATCGCGTCGGTGCCGTAGAGCGCGTCATAGAGGCTGCCCCAGCGCGCATTGGCGGCGTTCAGCAGGAAGCGGGCGTTGAGGATCGGGACGACCAATTGCGGGCCGGCCATGCGGGCGACCTCGTCATCGACATTCTCGCTGCCGATGGTGAAGGACGCGGGTTCGGCAACCAGATAGCCGATCTCGCGCAGATAGGCCTGATAGGCGGCCGCGTCGTGGGGCTGGCCCTTGCGCTGTTCGTGCCAGCCATCGATCTGCGCCTGGAGCGTGTCGCGCTTGCGCAGCAAAGTGGCGTTGTCGGGGGTGAAGCGCGCGAAGATGTCGGCGGCACCGGCCCAGAAGGCGTCGGGCGCGATGCCGGTGCCAGGGAGCGCCCGGCTGTCGATGAAATCGGCCAGGGACTGCGCGACCTGAAGGCCGGATTTGTCGATCATGCGGTCGGTCATCATTCCGATCCTCTATATTTTGCCGTCATCCCCGCTTTCGCGGGAATGACGAAGGAGGTTGTCGTGGATTGTCTAGCCGATTCCTATTATGCCGTGTAGACGCTATTATTCGAAGACAGTCATTCCTATGGGGAACGAGTATGATGGACCCGGACCATGAATTGTTCGTGACCGTCGTGGATGAAGGCGGGCTGGCGGCGGCGGGACGGCGAATGCATATCTCACCCGCCATGATGTCCAAGCGGCTGGCCCGGCTGGAGGAGCGGCTCGGCGCCAAGCTGGTGCATCGCACCACCCGGCGGCTGGCGCTGACCCCGGCGGGAGAGCGGCTGCACGCAGACCTGCGCGGTATATTGGCGGCGCTGGACGATGCGGAACGGCGCGTGTCGGGCGCGTCGGCGGTGGCGTCCGGGCCGCTGCGGATCACCGCGCCGACCTCCTTCGGGCGGATGCATCTGGCGCCCTATCTCCAGCGCTTCATCGTCGCGCATCCGAAGGTCGAACTCAGTGTCGACCTGTCCGACGATTTTTCCGACCTGATCGAGAGCCGCACCGATCTCGCCATCCGTATCACCGCCGATCCGGGGCCGGGGCTGACGGCAAAAAGACTGGCGACCAACCGGCGCATCCTCTGCGCATCGCCCGCCTATCTGGCTCAGCATGGCGCGCCGGAGAAAATTGCCGACCTCAGGAACCATCGCCTGCTCGCCGCCGAGGGTCAGATGCCCTGGCGGCTGGTCGGACCGCAGGGATCGGTGAGCGTCGAGGGCCGCAGCCACGTCCGCACCAACAGCAGCGAATTGGTGCGCGAACTGACGCTGGCGGGCGGCGGCATCGCGCTGCGTTCGCTGTGGGACATCAGCGAAGCCTTGCTGCGCGGCGACGTGCAGCAAATCTTACCGATATATGAAGGATCGAGCGATGTCGGCCTGTTCGCGGTGCAGTTGCAGCAGGCCAGTCCGCCGCGCAGCATCACCGCCTTCGTCGATTTTCTTGTTACACTTTACGTCCCGACGCCACCGTGGGAAGATATCGGGGGAACGCGCTGGCTTGCCCTAGCGGAACCAAGCCTCTAAGGCCGCCCATATGGACGACAACACCCGCCGCGCCGCCCTCGACTATCACCGCTATCCCCAGCCCGGTAAGCTCCGCATCGAGCCGACCAAGCGCATGGTGAACCAGCGCGACCTCGCGCTGGCCTATTCACCTGGCGTTGCCGCGCCCTGCGAGGAGATCGCCGCCGATCCCGACAAGGCGATGGACTATACCGCGCGGGGCAATCTGGTCGCGGTCATCTCCAACGGCACCGCGGTGCTGGGCCTGGGCGCGATCGGCGCGCTGGCGTCGAAGCCGGTGATGGAAGGCAAGGCTGTCCTTTTCAAGAAATTCGCCGACATCGACGTGTTCGACATCGAAGTCGACACCACCGACCCGGACAAGTTCGTCGACGCCGTAGCGCTGCTGGAGCCGACCTTCGGCGGCATCAATCTGGAAGACATCAAGGCGCCCGAATGTTTCGCCATCGAGCAGCGCCTGAAGGAACGGATGAACATTCCGGTCTTTCATGACGACCAGCATGGCACCGCCATCGTCGTCGCCGCCGCCGTGCGCAACGCGCTGGTGTTGCAGGGCAAGACGCTGGCCGACGCGAAGCTGGTGACGTCGGGCGCCGGAGCGGCGGCGCTGGCCTGCGTCGACCTTCTGGTGTCGATGGGTCTGCCCGTCGAGAATGTCACCATGACCGACAAGGACGGCGTGATCCATTCGGGCCGCGAAAACATGCTGCCCAACATGGCGCGCTATGCCCGCACCACCAATGCGCGCACCCTGCCGGACGTGCTGCCGGGCGCGAACCTGTTCCTGGGCCTGTCGGCGCCGGGCGTGCTGAAGCCCGAATGGCTGCCGCTGATGGCGCCCAATCCGCTGATTTTCGCGCTCGCCAACCCGGAGCCGGAAATCCGCCCGGAGGCCGCGCGCGAAGTGCGCCCCGACGCGATCATCGCCACTGGCCGGTCGGACTATCCCAACCAGGTCAACAATGTCCTGTGCTTCCCCTATATCTTCCGCGGCGCGCTGGATGTGGGCGCGACGCAGATCAACGAGGCGATGAAGGTCGCGGCGGCCGACGCCATCGCCGGTCTTGCCCGGATGCCCGCGCATGACAGCGTCGCGCAGGCCTATGGCGGCCGAAAGCTGGTGTTCGGCGCAGACTATATCATCCCGACGCCCTTCGACCCGCGTCTGATCGGCGAGATCGCGGTCGCCGTCGCCAAGGCGGCGATGGACAGCGGCGTCGCCAAGAAGACGCTGGACCCGGAAGAATATAAGCGCAGCCTGATCCGCCAGGCGACCCGATCCGGCCAACTGATGCTGCCGGTGTTCGAGGCTGCCCGCGGCAGCAACACCCGCATCGCCTATGGCGAGGGCGAGGACGAGCGCGTGTTGCGCGCCGTGCGCGACGCGCTGGACGAAGGCATCGTCCGCCCGACCCTGGTCGGCCGCCGCCGTATCCTGAACCAGAAGCTGCCCGAACTCGGCCTGAACCTCGACCTCGACAAGGATGTCGATCTGGTCGATCCCGAAGTCGACCATCTGGTCATGGGCGAGCTGGTGGAAGCCTATCGCGCCGTCGCCTCGCGCCGGGGTGTGCCCGCCGACGAAATATTGCGCCATGTCTATCGCCGCCCCACCATCACCGCCGCCATGCTGCTGCGCACCGGCCGGGTCGATGCCGCGCTGGTCGGCGGGCGTTCCGAATATTGGGGTCAGGTTGAGCATGTGTTGCGCATCATCGATCGAGTGCCGGGCCATAGTCGCGTCTATGCGCTGTCGGGCCTGATCCTGGACGCGGGCGCGCTGTTCATCACCGACACCCATATGGTGCCGGACCCAACGCCCGAACAGATTGCGGAAATGGCGCTGGCGGCGTCTTCCGAAATCGCGCATTTCGGGCTGAAGCCGCGCGTGGCGCTGCTGTCCCACTCCAATTTCGGCGCGTCGCACACCGACAGCGCGCGCAAGATGCGCAGGGCGCTGAAGCTGGTGCGCGAAGCCGCGCCCGAACTGGCGGTCGACGGCGAGATGCACGCGGACGCCGCGCTCAGCCAGTCGCTGCGCGAGCGGCTGATCCCCGATTCGCGCTTCGAAGGGCCGGCGAACCTGCTGGTCATGCCGAACCTGGACGCGGCGAACATCACGCTGACCGCGCTCGCCGCGTCGTCCAGTTCGCCGACGGTCGGGCCGATGCTGATGGGACTGACCAAGCCCATCCATGTGCTGACGCCCGGCGTCACATCGCGCGGCATCCTGAACCTGACCGCCATCGCGGCGGCGGAAGTGGCGCGCGAAGGCTGAGTTTAACCTTTTGCGCCTATTCTGACCGGGAATGGAGGCATGAAGGACGAGATGGCAGGTTTGTTCAAGGCGTTGGCGAAAAGCGCCGGCCCCAAGCTGGCCATCGGCCTGGGTCTGGGGGGCGCCGCTCTGCTGGCTATGCACTGGATGGATCGGCCGGCGGCCCGCGATGCCGAGCCGTCCGGGACCGGGGACGTCAAACCCGCATCCGCCCCTCCTCCACTCCCCTCCCCCGCCAAACCGACCGAACGGCGTAGCGACCAACCGATGGCGATCGATCCGCGTGCGCTGACGGTGAAGCGCGTGCTCCAGATCGACGGCCCGTTCCGCCATGGCGACTATGTCTGGGATGAAAAGGGCGCGCCCGCGACCGGGCCGGTCATCATCACCATCGACCTCAAGGCCGAGACGCTGTCCGTCTTCCGCGCAGGCTATGAGATCGGCGCAGCGGTCATCCTCTATGGCGCGACCGACAAGCCCAGCCCGCAAGGCGCCTTCCCGATCACGGAGAAGGACGCCGACCATGTGTCAAATCTTTATGACGCGCCCATGCCCTACGCCCAGCGGCTGACGAGCGACGGCGTCTTCATCCATGGCAGCGACGTCGAATATGGCCGCGGCACCCATGGCTGTATCGGCGTGCCGACCGCCTTCGCGCAGAAGCTGTTCGGCGTGACCAAGCTGGGCGACGTGGTGGTCATCACCAACGGCAAGATGCTGGACGTCAGCAAGGCGCGGGTAGGAGCATAGGATTTTTTCTGCCGTTCGTTTCGGACCGGGTCGGGAAAACGAACGAGGACGGAATATTATTGCGGCGCTTCCTCGATTGCGGGCTTGCGCCGGTTGGTGAGCGCGCTGCCGCCCGACGCCGCGATGATGCAGATGATGGCAAACCACTGGATCGCCGTCAGCCGCTCGCCAAGAACGGCAAAGCCCGCCAATGCGCCGATCGCCGGGGCGGCACTCAACAGCAGGCCGAAGACGGGCGCGGGAAGGCGCCGCATCGCCTCTATCTCCAGCGAATAGGGCAAGGCGCTCGAAAGGAGCGCGATGGCCAGCCCGATCAGCAATATCTGCGGCGAAAGCTGCGCCGCCGCCTGCGGCAGGCCGAAGGGCACGATCAGGACCGCCGCGACCACCATGCCCCATGCGGCGGCATCGCCCCCAAGGCTATGGGAGACGCGCTTGCCCGCCAGAATATAGAGCGCCCAGCAGATCGCCGCGCCGCAGGCGAAAAGGACACCCCGCGGATCGAGCGCCGCATTGCTGCGCAGCGGCAGCAGCAACAGAAGACCGGCGACCGCCGCCGCGAGCCAGAGGAAGTCGCGCGGACGGCGCGATCCCAGCAGCACGATCATCAGCGGACCAGTCACTTCGATAGCGATGGCGATACCGATCGGGATATGCGCGAAGGCGAGGTAGATGAGCAGGTTCATGAGGCCGAGCGTCGCGCCATAGAGGAGCAGCGCCCAGCGCAACCGAGGCGGGACCGGCCGGCGCCAGGGCCGGCGGACCAGCAGCAGCAGGATCGCGCCCAGACCGATCCGCAGCGAGGCCACACCGAATACGCCAAGCAACGGAAACAGCGTCTTCGCGACAGCCGCGCCCAGATTGACCGAGGTCAGCGACCCCAGCACCGCCATCGCGCCGATCAACGCGGCATTTTGTTTTTCATGCTCATTCACGGTCGCCATGCTGACGCTATAGCCGATCGAGCAGCCGAAGCGAGTGCGGCGGGCGATTGCATGACGCGCGAACGCACTTGCAGGAATCTCATACGAATGCGGGGTTGACCAACGCTGTCATCAGGCCCATTTGCGGGACTTCCGTATATTTTGCATTGCAGCATGGAGCTTGCCTTGAGCGCCCCTTCCCAGAACGCGCATCCCGCGCTCGTCCTGTTCGCGCTCTCGGTGGGCGCCTTCGCGATCGGCACGACCGAGTTCGCGTCGATGAGCCTGTTGCCGTTCTTCGCGCGCGACCTGGGGATCGACGCCCCGACGGCCGGTCATGCGATCAGCGCCTATGCGCTGGGCGTGGTGGCGGGCGCGCCGGTGATCGCCGCCTTTGCCGCACGCCTGCCGCGCCGGACGCTGCTGATCGGCCTGATGGCGATGTTCGCCATCGCCAACGCCCTGTCCGCTTTGTCGCCCAGCTATCACTGGATGCTGCTGTTCCGTTTCCTGTCGGGGGTCCCACATGGCGCCTATTTCGGCGTCGCCGCGCTGGTCGCCGCCAGCCTGGTGCCGATCGAGAAACGGACGCTGGCGATCGCGAAGGTCATGTCCGGCCTGACCGTCGCAACCGTGCTGGGCGTGCCGGTCGCCAACTGGATGGGGCAGGCGCTGGGCTGGCGATCGGGATTCTTCGTGGTCGCCGCGCTGGCGGTGGCGACGGTGACTTTGGTGGCACTCTACGCACCGCGTGACGCCGGCGATCCCAAGGCCAGCCCGATGCGCGAACTGACCGCGCTCGGCAAGTCGCAGGTGTGGTTGACGCTGCTGACCGGCGCGATCGGCTTTGGCGGCATGTTTGCCGTCTATACCTATGTCGCCTCGACCATGATCGAGGTGACCCATGTCCCGGAAACCTATGTGCCGCTGATCCTCATCATCTTCGGCATCGGCATGACGCTGGGCAATCTGGCGGCGGCATGGCTGGCGGACCGGGCGCAGAGCCGCACCGTCATCGGCGTGCTGCTGTGGAGCGCGGCGTCGCTGGCGCTGTTCCCGCTGATGGCGGGCAATATCTGGACGCTGAGCATCATCGTCTTCCTGATCGGCATCGGCGGCGGCCTCGGCACGCCGTTGCAGGCGCGGCTGATGGACGTGGCCGGCGACGCGCAGACGCTGGCGGCGGCGCTGCATCACAGCGCCTTCAACGTCGCCAATGCGATCGGCCCCTGGCTGGGCGGGCTGTCGATCGCAGCCGGCTATGGGCTGGTGTCGACCGGCTGGATCGGCAGTGCGCTGGCGCTGGGCGGGCTTGCCATCTTCCTGCTCGCCATCACGCTGGAACGGCGCCAGACCGACTTGCTTCCCGCCGCCGCCGAATAAGCCGCTTTCGCCATGCGCCGCCGCCCGATAAGGCAGGGGCATGAGCGATCAGGCAAGAGAGACGATGCTGGCCGAGGCGACGGTTGCCGCGCTGCGCCGGGGCGATGCGACGGTGGCGCTGGCAACGTTGCGGGAAATGGCCAACCCGCCGGCGATGCTTATGGCGCAGGCGTGCAACCGCAGCGGCGACCTGGAGGGGGAGGCGGCGGCGCTCCGCCGCATCCTCGACAGCGACATGCGCAATATTCCCGCCCTGCTCGGCATGGGGCAAAATGCGCTGCGCCGTGGCGACGAACGGGGTTCAACCAGCTGGTTTCGCGCGGCTCTGGCGCAGGCCGCCGCAACCGGCGCGCCGCCGCAACTCCAGCCCCTGCTCCAGCAGGCGGAAGCGAGCATGAAGCAATCGAGCCAGCGGTTCGAGGATCATCTGACCGCCGCGATCCGCGACCTGCCGCCCCTGCCCCGCATCGCCCATGCCACTGACCTGCTGCTCGGCAAACGCGCCCTCTATCTGCAACAGCCCAGCATGTTCTATTTCCCCGGCCTGCCCCAGCGCGCCTTCTACGAGCGCGACGAGTTCGACTGGATCGCGCCAATGGAGGCGATGACCGTCGCCATCGTAGCGGAACTGGCGGCCCTGCGCGCGCAGGAGGCGGAGTTCGCACCCTATGTCCAGACTTCGACGGATCGGCCCGCGCCGACCAACCCGCTGCGCGACGATCCCAGTTGGGGCGCGCTCTATTTCTGGCAGAATGGCGCGCCGGTCGAGGAGAATGCGCAACGTTGCCCGTCGGTGATGGCGGCGCTGGCCCACGCGCCCATGCCGGCGATCGAGGGCCGCTCCCCCATGGCGCTCTGGTCGCTGCTCAAGCCCGGCACCCATATCCAGCCGCATCACGGCCTGCTCAATACGCGGCTTATCTGCCACCTGCCCTTGCTGGCGCCAGGCGACAGCGCGTTGCGGGTCGGCGGGGAGACGCGGGCGTGGCGCAAGGGCGAGATGCTGATCTTCGACGACAGTTTCGAGCATGAGGCGTGGAACCGCAGCGAGGAAACCCGCGTGGTGCTACTGTTCGAGGTCTGGCGCCCGGAAATCGGAGCGGAGGAGCGTGAGGCGCTGACCCGTCTGTTCCAGGCGATCGACGCCTTCGGCCCGGCGCACATCGATACCGGCAGCTGAGCCTCTTTCCAGAATCTCGCAATGTTGCTATGGGGCGCGTAATAAAATAGCAGAGGATAGCCAGGGCGCTCCCGCTTCACGGACTTCGCCCATGCCTCCTGCCATCCCGTCACAGACGCCGTCTGCCCGTCCCCACAGCCTTGTCGAAGATGGCTATGCCATCGCCATCGGCTGCGCCTTCATCGCCATGGGGATCATGCTGCTGAAACAGGCGAGCCTGGTGACGGGCGGTATGGCGGGCATCGCGCTGCTGCTGTCCTATTTCATCCCCTGGTCGCCCGCGGCGCTGTTCATGCTGATCAACATCCCCTTCTTCCTGTTCGCGGGGAAGGCGATGGGGCCGGCCTTCGGCCTCAAGACCTTGTTCGCCAATGTCGCGATCATGGCGCTGGGCCTGACCATGCCCAGGGCGATGCAGATCGCGAAGGTCAGCCCGCTTTTCGCCGCCCTGTTCGGCGGATCGATCATCGGCTTCGGCATCCTCGCCATCGCCCGCCACGGCGCGGGCGTCGGCGGCGTCGGGGTGGTGGCGCTGATCCTGCAAAAGGCGCGCGGCTGGAATGCGGGGCGCACGCAGATGATCTGCGACATCGTGATCCTGCTGCTGTCGCTGCCGGTGCTCAGCCTCGACCGGTTCGGCCTGTCGATCCTGTCCGCCGCCGCGATGAACGCCGTGCTGGTCGTGAACCACCGGCCGGGGCGCTATATCGGTTATTGAGGATCGGCACGGGTTGCGCGAGCGCATCTCGACTGCGCTCGAAGCGAACGGAGACGAGCCGCCAAGTCATGTCTCGCAGAGCGGGTCGTTG
Organism: Sphingobium sp. WR1; assembly: GCF_059693745.1. NCBI lineage: Bacteria > Pseudomonadati > Pseudomonadota > Alphaproteobacteria > Sphingomonadales > Sphingobiaceae > Sphingobium > Sphingobium sp. WR1. The sequence continues at coordinate 61,065 of NZ_JCATID010000017.1, forward strand.
CTCCGGTCGCGGGCGCGCAGGGCGCTGGCGGCATCGTTGGCGATGCGCGGGAAGGTGACACCCTCCAGCGAACCGCGCCCGTCGCACAGGTCGGCGCAGGCCATGTCGACCACGCCGGGCAGCGCGACCTGATCGCCATCATATTGGGCGACGATGATGCAGCGGTCCCCGCCCCTGAAGCTGAGGATCAGCTTGTCACCTGCCCGGCGCGCGGTCCCGTGACCGCGGCAACTGGGTTCCTCGCCGAACACCGCTTCCAGCCCGAAGCGGAACCGCCCGTCCTTGCCGGGAATGACGCAGAGCGCGTCGCGCCCGGCCTCATGGCTGCGCTGGAACAAGCCGACCGGCGAAATCTTGCTGGCGTCAGCGATGGCGCCGCTTTCGATCGCCGCGCGCTCCAGTCCCGATATCGGCGCGTTTCCCGCAGCGGACGCGGCGTCATCACCCGCCGGCGCGCGCTGGCAGGCCGTCAGCAGGATCAGGAGCGCAAGGCTAGTCCGCCGCATCGACGCTGCTGAGACCCTCCGGACCGACCCGGCGGAAGAAGCAGGAGCGCGCGCCGGTATGGCAGGTGGGGCCGGCCGGCACGGCCCTGACCCAGACCGCATCTTGGTCGCAATCGATACGCAGGTCGCGCACCTGGAGCATGTGCCCGGACGTCTCGCCCTTCTTCCACAGCGCCTGGCGGCTGCGCGACCAGAAATGGGCGAGGCCCGTTTCCACCGTCAGGGCCAGCGCCTGCGCATTCATATGCGCGACCATCAGCACTTCGCCGCTGGCGTCGTCGGTCACGACGGCCGTGATCAGGCCGTCCCGGTCATATTTCGGATTGAGGGCCAGCCCCTTGTCGCGCGCGTCGTCCATCGCGGCGATATAGAGCATTCTGAAGTCGGCTGGAACAGCCGACGGCTCGCAGAATGCGGTAATCAAAAGACAAAGGGGCGTGAGCGATTCAACCCGATCGTTCACGGCTCCAACGGGCGGGAGGCGCGTCGCGCAGCCCTTTTGCGGCGCCACCTCCACCCGACATTACATGCCGCTATGTCACTTTTTGGCAAGATCGTTGCATAATTGCGACAAATCGGCGTCAACCTTTCTTGCCCCTAACGGAAAGCGCGCATAGCGTCGCGCCCACAACCCGAACAACGGGACTCCGCAGGGAGCGGGATGCAGGGCCAGGGAAAAAGGGGCCTCAATCATGACATCATTGCCGATCTTCATTAGCATTTCGCGCGGCGCGCTTGCGATCTCGCTCGCCGCCGCTCTGGCGCCCGTCGGCGCCGCCCATGCCCAGACCGATCTGGCCGCTGCCGCCGAAGAGGGTCTTGGCGAAATCGTCGTCACAGCCTCACGTCGCGCGGAAAACGCCAAGGACGTGCCCGTCGCCGTCACCGCCATCGGCGGCGAGAAGCTGGACGCACTCAACAGCAGCGGTCTCGACATTCGTTTCCTGTCGGCGCGCACGCCCAGCCTTCAGATCGAAAGCTCGTTCGGCCGCACCTTCCCGCGCTTCTACATCCGGGGCCTGGGCAATACCGATTTCGATCCCAACGCCGCCCAGCCGGTGTCGGTCGTCTATGATGATGTCGCGCTGGAAAATCCGATGCTGAAAAGCTTCCCGGCCTTCGACCTCGCCAGCGTCGAAGTGCTGCGCGGACCGCAGGGCACGCTGTTCGGCCGCAACACGCCGGCCGGCGTGGTCAAGCTGAGTTCCGCCGCGCCGACCGACCATTATACCGGCTATGCCAGCGCATCCTGGGCGACCTACAATACCGTCAATGCCGAGGGCGCGATCAGCGGCCCGATCGCCGATGGCCTGAGCTTCCGCCTGTCCGGCCTGCTCCAGCGCCGCGACGACTGGGTGAAGAACGACAATGAGGGCGGCAATGCCGACGCCGAGCTGGAAGGCTATCGCGATATCGCCGGCCGCCTCCAGATCGCCTATGAATCGGGCGACTTCAAGGCGGTGCTGAGCGGCCATTATCGCGACCTCAAGGGCAGCCCGCGCACCTTCCGCGCCAATATCTTCCAGCCGGGCAGCAATCATTTCGTCGATGGCTTCGACAAGGATCATGTGAACCTGGACGGCCGCACCAGCCAGTCGATGAAGCAGGGCGGCGGCAATCTGCGGATGCAGGTCCATCTGGACGGCATCGGCACCTTCTTTTCCACCACCGGTTTCGAAAAGGCGTCGGTGGAAAGCACCGGCGATATCGATGGCGGCGGCTGCTATCCCTATACCGGCTGCACCTTCGGCGAACTGGGCGTCGGAACCTTCGATTCCAACACCGGCAACGGCGTCAAGCCGGAGGAGTTCAGCCAGGAATTCCGCTTCGCCACCGACGACATGAACGGCATCCGCCTTCAGGCCGGCACCTATTTCTTCCACCAGCGCCTGAAATATACCGAATATAGCTATGATCTGGCTGGCGCGAAGATCAGCAACATCCTGCACAACAACACCAACGAGAATATCGGCGTGTTCGCGTCGGGCGAAGCGAAGCTGACGGACGCGCTGACGGTGCGCGGCGGCGTGCGCTACACACGCGACAACAAGCGCGACACGATCACGCTCGATCCGGCGCTGGCGGCCAGCACCATCTCCAGCCAGCTTATCGCCGTCGACCTGCCGCTCAGCAACACCGCGCGCGGCAAGAATCTGTCCTGGGACATCAGCGCCACCTATGCGCTCAGCCCAGACGTCAACCTTTATGCCCGTGTCGCCACCGGCTATCAGGGGCCGGCGATCCAGGATCGCGTGACCTTCTTCAGCGTGCCCTCGGTCGCCAAGAAGCAGACGACCATTTCCTATGAGGGCGGCGTCAAGGGCGCGATCGGCAACAGCCTGCGCTTCGACCTGTCGGCCTATTATTGGAATACGGACGACCTGCAACTGACGGCGGTCGGCGGCGTCGGCAATTCGGCGCGCCTGATCAACGTCAACAAGGCGGTCGGCTACGGCGTCGAGGCGAATGTCGAAGCCCAACCCATCCCCAACCTGACGCTGACGGCGGGCGGCAGCTACAACTTCACCGAGATCCGCGACGATGCGGCCTTCGTGGCGGTGTGCGGATCGGGCATGTGCACGCCCACCGGCAGCACCTTCGTCGATGGCGGCACGACCTACAGCTATCTGGACGGCAACGACCTGCCCCAGGCCCCGCGCTACATCGCCAATGCGACGCTGCGCTACGGCATCCCCGTGGGCGCGGGCGAAGTGTTCGCCTATACCGACTGGGCCTATCGCAGCAGCGTCAATTACTTCCTCTATTCGGCAGCCGAGTTCCGGGGGCGCTCGCTGCTCGAAGGCGGTCTCAAGATCGGCTATAAGTCCGACCATGGTTACGAGGTCGCGGCCTTCGCCCGCAACATCACCAACCAGATCCGGGCGGTCAGCGCGATCGACTTCAACAACCTGACCGGCATGATCAACGAACCGCGCATCATCGGCGGCATGATCAAGGCCAGCTTCTGATCGATCGCGCCGACAGGGCGTGAGAAAGGGCGTTCCGCGAGGGGCGCCCTTTTTCTTTTGGGGTGCCGAGAAACGACAAAAGGCCTGCGAGCGACAGCCCAGCAGGCGCGTCCTATTCTCGATTTTCGGGAGAAATGGGGCGATCGACGGGATCCGAACCCGCGACCTCTGGTACCACAAACCAGCGCTCTAACCAACTGAGCTACGATCGCCACAGGGGCCGTGGCCCCGCGAGAAGGGCCACATATGCGGCCCACCTCCCCCCGTCAAGCGGACAATAACGACTTTGTTGCAAAGGTGCGAATTTCGGCGCGGAGTCATGCAAGAGCGGTCATTTCACAGGCCCGTAGCCTGCAATTGCGCGCGCAGGCTGGCGAGCGTCGCCTCTTCCACCCGGGAGCGCTCCCGTGCCGGCTTCCCCTTGCGCAGGCGGGCGCGGTCCTTTTCCGGCGGATCGACCACGCGCACCCGCACGGCCGCATGACCCAGCGCCCTTATGCCCAATTCCTCCGCCGCACCGCGCGACAGGTCGATGATCCGCCCGCGCCCGGCGAAAGGCCCGCGATCATTGACCCGCACCAGGATCGTCCGCCCGGTCTGGAGCGACGTCACCTCGACATAGCTGGGCAGCGGCAGGCTGGTATGGGCGGCCGTGATCCATTTCGCACGGAAGCGTTCGCCATTGGCGGTGCGATTGCCCGATTCCGAGCCATACCAGCTGGCATAGCCCAGCATGTCATAGGCGGGATCGGCCGCAGGCACATAGGTGGTGCCGCGCACCTTATAGGGCGGACCGATGCGGACGGGGCTGTCGCTGACGGGGCGGTAGTTGCCGCCTGCGCAGGCCGCCAGGGCCAGCGCGGGCGCGAGGGCCGGGGCGATCCGGGCCAATCGTTTCCAGAGCGTCATGCGCTTTTCCTATCGCCCCCTCCCCGGCCCGTCGAGGGCTTGAGGCATAGAAAAAGGGGCGAAGGCGCGCTGACGCCTTCACCCCTTCCCTATCGGCACATCGCGCTCCCGGGGTCGTCCCCTAAAGATCGCGTCACTCTCCTGAAAAACTTTCCGACCGCGACGCCGGCAAATGTATCAGAGCGAGCGCCCGCCGAAGACAGGCGCCCAAACCCTTAGTTGACCGAATCCTTAAGGCCCTTGCCAGCCTTGAACTTCGGCTGGGCGGAAGCCTTGATGGTCATGGTTTCACCGGTGCGCGGGTTGCGGCCGGTCGAAGCCTTGCGCTGCGAAACGGAGAAAGTACCGAAACCGACCAGACGAACTTCGTCGCCCTTCTTCAGGGCACCGGTGATGGCGTCGAACACGCCCTCGACCGCCTTGGTCGTGTCATTCTTGCTAAGGCCGCTGCTTTCAGCAACTGCGCTGATCAGATCCTGCTTGTTCATGCCTTGGGAACCCCCTTGTGCTGTTGGTTGTTAGGAATCGCGGCGTAGGGGCGGCAATAAGGCGCGGATTCAAGCGGCTGTCAAAGGGAAAGCGACGGAGCTACCGGCTTCGGCCCAATTTTACCTATTGGGGCGCACATCAGACCAAAGCCAAGGAGTTCCGCCATTTACCATATATTCAGTGTCGAAGGGTGAGATCGCTATCACGCCCCGCCGTTGCCGGCGGCTGAGCGGCGAGGTCGTCTTCCTCGGTCCAGGCGATCGCCTCGGGCTTGGACACCAGCGCGCGAGCCAGCACCTCGTCCACATGAGACACCGGCACGATCTCCAGCCCCTCGCGAATGTTGGACGGAATTTCCGCTAGGTCTTTCTCGTTTTCCTGCGGGATCAGCACCGTCTGAATGCCGCCCCGCAGAGCCGCCAGCAGCTTCTCCTTGAGGCCGCCGATCGGCAGCACGCGACCGCGCAGCGTGACCTCACCGGTCATCGCCACATCCTTGTGAACGGGAATGCCGGTCAGGGTCGACACGATCGTCGTGACCATGCCGATGCCCGCCGAAGGGCCATCCTTGGGCACCGCGCCCTCGGGCAGGTGGATATGGATGTCTTTACGGTTAAAGAGACTCGGCTTGATGCCGTAACCGGGCGAACGCGCCTTCACATAGGAGAAGGCGGCCTGCACTGATTCGTTCATCACTTCGCCCAGCTTGCCGGTCGTCTTGATCGCGCCCTTGCCGGGCACGGTGACGGCCTCGATCGTCAACAGCTCGCCCCCGACCTCGGTCCAGGCCAGGCCCGTGACGGCGCCGATCTGATTCTCCTCCTCACCCACGCCATGGCGGAATTTCCGCACGCCAGCATAGTCGGCCAGATTGTCGGGCGTGATGACGACCTTGTCATACTCGCCTTCCAATATCTTGCGCAGCGCCTTGCGGGCGAGGCGCGCCATCTCGCGCTCCAGCGTGCGGACGCCCGCCTCGCGCGTATAATAGCGGATCAGGTCGCGGATCGCGGGCTCGGTCACTTCGACCTCGCCATCCTTGAGGCCGTGGGCGTCGATCTGCTTGGGCAGCAGGTGACGCTCGGCGATCTCAACCTTCTCATCCTCGGTATAGCCCTCCAGCCGGATGATTTCCATGCGGTCGAGCAGAGGTTGCGGCAAATTCAACGAGTTGGCGGTCGTCACGAACATCACGTCTGAAAGATCGACGTCGATCTCCAGATAATGATCCTGGAACTTGCTATTCTGTTCGGGGTCCAGCACCTCCAGCAGCGCCGACGCCGGATCGCCGCGGAAATCCTGGCCCAGCTTGTCGATCTCGTCGAGCAGGAAGAGCGGGTTCATCGTTCCGGCCTTTTTGAGGTTCGACACGATCTTGCCCGGCAGCGAACCGATATAGGTGCGGCGGTGGCCACGAATCTCGGCCTCGTCGCGCACGCCGCCGAGCGACTGGCGCACGAACTCCCGGCCCGTCGCCTTGGCGATCGAGCGGCCGAGCGAAGTCTTGCCGACGCCCGGCGGACCGACGAGGCACAGGATCGGCCCCTTCAGCTTGTTGGTGCGCGCCTGCACGGCCAGATATTCGATGATCCGGTCCTTGACCTTCTCCAGCGCGAAATGATCCTCGTCGAGGATGTCCTGCGCTTTTTTGAGGTCGGTCTTGACCTTGCCCTTCTTGCCCCAGGGCAGGCCCAACAGCACGTCGAGATAGTTGCGCACCACCGTCGCCTCGGCCGACATGGGCTGCATACCCTTGAGCTTCTTCAACTCGGCGGTGGCCTTGGAGCGCGCTTCCTTGCTCAGCTTGGTCTTGGCGATCTTCTCGGTCAGTTCCGCGAGTTCGTCGCCTTCCTCACCCTCGCCATTGCCCAGCTCGCGCTGGATCGCCTTCAATTGCTCGTTCAGATAATATTCGCGCTGGGTCTTTTCCATCTGGCGCTTCACGCGGCCGCGAATCTTCTTCTCGACCTGGAGCACGCCCAGCTCGCCTTCCATGAAGGCGAAGACCATTTCGAGGCGCTTGACCGGGTCGGCCTCTACCAGCAGCGACTGCTTGTCGGACACCTTGACATTGATGTTGGCGGACACGGCGTCGGCCAGGCGGCCGGCATCCTCGATCTCGCGCAACTGCACCGGGGTTTCGGCGGGCAGCTTCTTGTTGAGCTTGGCGTAATTCTCGAACTGCTCGGCGACCGAGCGCATCAGCGCGGCGGCTTCCGGCCCTTCGGCGGCGATTTCCTCGACATCCGCGACATCGGCGACCAGATAGGCGTCGCGCGCCTCCAACCGCTCCAGACGCGCGCGATGCTTGCCTTCCACCAGCACGCGGACGGTGCCGTCGGGCAGTTTGAGCAATTGCAGCACGATCGCGACAACGCCGGTGTCGTACAGCGAGTCGCGGCCCGGATCATCCTCGGCCGGGTCCAACTGCGACACGAGGAAGATTTCCTTATTGCCTTCCATCGCCGCTTCGAGCGCCGCGACGCTCTTGTCGCGGCCGACGAACAATGGGACGATCATCTGCGGGAAGACGACGATGTCGCGCAGCGGCAGAAGGGGATATTGCGTAGTCATTCATTCTCCGGGGCCACAAGCGGCCCTTCCTTACGGTTCATCGCCTTTATGGGGATGCCCGGCGCGTCAATCAATCAGCCATGGTCATATCATAGCAACAATGAACCGCGAGTGATCGCAAGACTGCGATCAAAAAGGCAGCTTGAAACCGGGGGGCAGCGGCAGGCCGGCCGTCATCTTGCTCATTTCGGCGTTGCTGACTTCATCCGCCTTCTTGCGCGCATCATTGAGTGCGGCAGTGATCAAGTCTTCCAGCATCTGCTTTTCCGACGGGGCGAGCAGGCTGTCGTCGATCGACACGCCGACGATGCGGCCCTTGGCCGATGCGCGTATCTTGACCAGACCGCCACCCGCCGCACCTTCGACTTCCAGCTTGTCGAGATTGTCCTGCGCCCGTTGCAACTCTTCCTGAACACGGCTCGCCATGCCCAGGATTTCATTCAGATCTTTCATGCTTCAGCACTCCATTGTTCGAGCCTGTCGTCCAGCTCGGCATCGGGGAAGGCCGCCATCGCCGCCTTGACCACCGGGGTTTCCAAAATCTGCGCGCGGGCAGCAGCCTTCACTGCTTCTTCCTGTTGTCGCAGCGTTAGCTCGCCACCGCTTTCTTCCAGCCGCACGCTCCAGCGTGTTCCCGGAGTAGCGGCATTCAACGCCTGCTCTAAATCTCGCTTAAAGTCGCCCTGCGGCCAAGCGTCGGTCAACCGAATGGCTATGTCGGGCGGCGACAAAGAAACAAGCGCCGCGCAATCATTCAGATGAATGGCCAACGATGCCTTGTGCTTATCGACCAGCGCGACAACTTCCTCCATCGTATGAGGCAACCGCGCAATCGGCGCGGAAGACGCCGACGCCGCTGCGCCATCGGCCGCAGCCGGCGCGGCGACGGAACTGCCCTCGCGCAGCATCCGCGCAATCTCGCCCGGATCGGGCATGGTCGCGGCGTGCATCACCCGCAGCAGCGCCATTTCGCAGCTTTCGATCGGCAGGACGGCGCTCGCCACCTCGTCATGCCCTTTGAGCAGCAATTGCCAGAGACGATGGAGCGGCGCGAAGCCGAGTTGCGAGGCCCAGTCGGCCAGCGCCTCGCGCTCCTCGGCCGACTGGCCTGGGCTGGAAATGTCGCGCCCGGCCTTCACCAACGTCACCGCATGGGTCAGCTCCAGCAGGCCACGCATCAGCGCCAGCGGCTCGACGCCCAGCGCATATTGGTCGCGCACCGCGTCCAGCAGCGCGCCGGTATCGCCCTCCAGCAGCAGACCGAGCAGGCGGCGCGTGGAACCGCGGTCGGACAGGCCCAGCATATCGCGCACCTGAGCGGCGGTGACGAGCGGGGCGCCCCCCCCTTCTCCATCCGGCCCCATCTCCGCATGGGCGATGGCCTGATCCAGAATCGAAAGGCCGTCGCGCGCGGACCCTTCGGCCGCCTGCGCGATCAGCGCCAGCGCATCGGGTTCGGCCGCGACGTTTTCCGCCTCCACCACATTCGTGAAGTGGACGGCGAGCAGGTCCGCCGGGATGCGGCGCAGGTCGAAGCGCTGGCAGCGCGACAGCACCGTCACCGGCACCTTGTTCACCTCGGTCGTGGCGAACAGGAATTTCACATGGGCGGGCGGCTCCTCCAGCGTCTTCAACAGCGCGTTGAAGGCGTTCTTGGACAGCATATGGACTTCGTCGATGATGTAGATCTTGTAGCGCGCCGACACGGCGGCATAGCGCACCGCCTCGATGATCTCGCGTACATCGTCGACGCCGGTATGGCTGGCGGCGTCCATCTCGACCACGTCGATATGGCGGCCCTCGGCGATCGCCCGGCAGGGTTCGCATACCCCGCACGGATCGATGGTCGGACCACCCTGCCCGTCCGGGCCGATGCAATTGAGCGCCTTGGCGATCAGGCGCGCGGTGGAGGTCTTCCCCACCCCGCGCACGCCGGTCATCAGGAAGGCGTGCGCCAGCCGGCCCCGCTTGATCGCGTTGCCCAGCGTCTGGACCATCGCGTCCTGCCCGATCAGCTCATGAAAGCTGCGCGGTCGATATTTGCGCGCGAGAACGCGATAGGGCTGCGGTGAATCGGACATCCTATTGTCCTAGCCGCTCGAACGGCCATTGTCGAAGCTGGATGATGATTGGAGGTGGGAGCCGAAACGACCCGTGACGAAATCACTGTGGCTGCTTCCGTCAGGACCTGACCCGGTTCGCGACGATCACGTCCGCCCGACTCCCGGCGCGGCATATGGCGAAGGGATGACAGGTTGGCAAGGGGGATCGGATTTCTTCGGTGCGATCAAGGGCCAGGCGAATTTATCGCTCTCCATGCGCGTCGACGCCACGGGTCAAATGTGAAAGGATATTTCTCATACCGTCATCCCCGCGGAGGCGGGGATCCATCTCCCCAACCTCGCGCTTGGGGCCACGTCAGGAGATGGGTTCTTGCCTTCGCGGGAATGACGAAGTTGGTGGGTTTGCAGCCCGACCGCTTTTTCATCCTCCCCTGCAAGGGGAGGTGGCAGGCGCGTAGCGCCTGACGGAGGGGTGTCCCGCTCTCGATAAGGTGACACCCCTCCACCGGCTTCGCCGGTCCCCCTCCCCTTGCAGGGGAGGATTTTTATGGCCGCTCCTGATCGCTTTCCGCCCCCGCTAGAAGCGCCCGCCCCTACTCCAACCCGCTCTTCTGCGCCTTGGCGACGAAGGCGAGCGCGGCCTGCGCCGTCTCCGCGATGGCGGCTTCGGCCTTCCTGGCGTCCACGGTCGGCCGGTCGAGATAGATGGCGAGGATATATTCGTCGCCTGCCGGGGATTTGACCAGCGCCACGTCATTATAGGCGGTGCCGCAGGTCCCGGTCTTGCTGCCCGAAGTCCAGCCTTCGGGCAGGCCCGCCTTGATGCGATGGTCGCCGGTGCTGCTGGCGTTGAACCAGGCGCGCAGCTTGTCGGCGCTTTCGCTCTTCAGGTCCTTGAAGAATAGCCGCCCCATCAGGCCCGCCATGGCGGCCGGCGTGGTGGTGTCCCGCTCGTCGCCCTTGGCATTTTCGTTGAGCGTGGGTTCGTTGCGGTCGAGCCGGGTCACGCTGTCGCCATGGGCGCGCATGAAGGCGGTCAGCCCTTCCGGCCCGCCCAGCATCGGCAACAGCAGGTTGGCGGCGCTGTTGTCGCTCACCTCCACCGCCGCCTGCGCCAGTTCGCCCATGCTCATGCGGCCGCGCTTCCTGTTCTTCTTCACCACCGGCGCATAATCGAGGATGTCGGCATCGCTGAAGGGTATCTCCCCCTCCAGCCCGAACTTGCCACCCTCCGCGCCCAGCAGGACGGCGGCGGCCATCGGCGCCTTGAAGGTCGAGCACATGGCGAACCGCTCGTCGCGATTGAAGCCGAGCAGCAGCGCGCCGCTCCTGTCGACCAGCGCCACACCCAGACGACCGCCCGTTTCCTTCTCGATCTCGGCGGGGTTGCGGGCCGATGTCAGCGCCGACTGCGGCACCAGATAGCGCGGCGCGGCGGGCATCAGCGAATCGAGTCGCCCGGTCGGCGCGGGTTCCCCGGCGGGCGTCTTCTTCTTGTCAGCGGCGATGGACGGGGCGGCCAGCAGCGTCAGCGCAGCCAGAGCGGTCAAAATCTTCATGGGTGGGATCACATGCCCTGCATATTGTAGGATTCATTCGGAATGCGGACGGTCAGACTGTCCAGTTCGGCGTCCAGCACGATCTGGCACGACAGACGGCTGGTGCGGGTCGCGGCGGCGGCAAGGTCGAGCATATCTTCCTCATCCTCGCCGGCGCGCGGCAGTCTGCAGAAATCCCCAGCGTCGACAATGACATGGCAGGTGGAGCAGGCCATCTGCCCCTCGCACGTCCCCTCCAGCGGCTGGCCAGCAGCCTGCGCAATCTCCAGCAGGACCGATCCCGCCGGGGCGTCGACCTCCTGCCGCCGCTCGCCATCAGCGCTGATGAAGGTGATCCTGGTCATTGGTGCGACGCTCCCTTGTCACGGCGCCGCTTGTACGGCTGCCGCCTCATTCAATGCCTCTGCTGCCCTCTCCAACTCCTGCCGGGTCGTGTAGCGGCCAAAGCCGATCCGCACCGATCCGCGCGCCTGGCCATCCGTCAACCCCAGCGCCCGCAGCACATGGCTAGGCCGCCCGGACCCGCTTGCGCAAGCACTTCCCAACGAAAAAGCAATATTACGGCAATGGGACAACAACCGCGCGCCATCGATGCCATCGCGCCGCAGGTTGAGATTGCCGGGATAGCGCGCCGTTGCAGAGCCGTTCAGCGTCCAGTCGGCAAAAAGATCGCGTGCAAGGGACGCCAGTTGCTCGACATAAGCGCGGTCCGCCTCCGCCCGTTCGCGCATCAGCCGCGCGGCGACGCCGAATCCGGCGCAGAGGGCGGGCGAGAGCGTGCCCGATCGCAAACCGCCCTCCTGTCCCCCGCCGTGGATCAGGGGGGCAGGCTTCACGCCGTCGCGCAGCCAGAGCGCGCCGATCCCCTTGGGACCATGGATCTTATGCCCGCTGATCGCCACCATGTCGCAGTTCTGCGGGATGGGCGCCCGGCCATAGCCCTGCACCGCGTCGCACAGGAACAGCGCGCCCGCTTCCCGCGCCAGAGCGGCGAGCGCCTCGACCGGCTGGATCACGCCGATCTCGTTATTGACCAGCATCGCCGCGACCAGCGCAACGCCCGGCCGGATGGCGTCGCGGGCGGCATCCATGTCGACCAGCCCGTCATGCCCGACCGGCAGGATAGTGACATCGCGCCCGACCCGGCGCATCGCCTCAACCGTATCGAGCACGGCCGCATGTTCGGTGGCGATGGTGACGATGCCGCCCACGGGTGCGCCCTGAATGGCGATGTTGAGCGCCTCGGTCGCGCCAGAGGTGAAGAGGAGCCTACCGCCCGAAGGCAGCAGCCTGGCGATCTCGTCGCGCGCCAGTTCGACCTGCGCGGCGGCGGCACGACCGGGCCGATGGGCGCTGTGCGGATTGGCGAACTGGTCCCACAGCAACGGCACCATGGCGTCGAAGGCTTCGGGGGCGAGCGGTGTGGTCGCCTGATAATCGAGATAGATCATCGGCGCGCCTGCGCAGAAAGTTTCCGGGCCATGCCGGTCCAGGCGTCGAGGAAGCGGTCGATATCCACCTCGCTCGTCTGCGGGCCGAAGCTGACGCGCACGACTTCGGACGCGGCGGCTTCGGTCCAGCCCATCGCGCCCAGCACATGGCTGGTCTTGAGCGAACCGGACGAACAGGCGCTGCCCGCCGACACCGAAATGCCCTTGAGGTCGAACTGGATGAGTTGTGCGCGGGCAGACAGGCCCGGCATCCGGTAGCTGGCGATGGCGGGCAGGCGCGGCGCATCGCGCGCGACGATCACCCCGCCCGCCGCCTCTATCGCTGCGTCGAGCCGGGCGCGCAGCACCACCGCTGTCGCCAGCCAGTCGCCGCGCGCCTCCAGCGCGGCGGCCATGGCAAGGATAGCGGGAAGGTTCTCGGTCCCGGCACGATAGCCCTGCTCCTGCCCGCCGCTCGGCTCGATCAGCGCCAGATCGCGGATCAGCAGCGCACCGATGCCGGGCGGACCGCCGAATTTATGCGCGCTGATCGCGATCATGTCGGCGTTCGGGAGGGGCAGCTTACCCGCGCTCTGGGCGCAATCGGCGAAGAGGATGGCGCCATCGCGGTCGATCCGGTCGAGTGGCTGGATCACGCCGGTCTCGTTGTTGACGTGCTGGATGGCGAGAATATGTCTTTCGTCCGTTCGCCCTGAGCCTGTCGAAGCCTGTCCTGAGCGCCTGCTGCAAGCTGGCAGTCGAAGGGGGCCGTTCTTTTCTTCAGAAGAGAAAGACAGGGCTTCGACAGGCTCAGCCCGAACGGAGGTTTGAACCATTCCGTTCTGATCCACCCCCAGCCGCTCCGCGCCCTTGGTCACGCGCAGCACCGCGTCATGCTCGACCGGCGAGGTGACGATCCGCCCCGCCTTGGCCCGCGTCAGCCCGATCGCGATCGCCTCGCTCGCACCGGAGGTGAAGATGATGTGATCGTTCCACCCGAGCGCCGCCGCGATCCGCTTGCGCGCATCCTCCAGCGTAGTGCGGGCGGCGCGACCGTCCGCATGGGGGCTGGACGGGTTGGCCCAGCCGGCCAGCGCCGCTGTCATCGCCGCTTGCGCCTGCGGCAGCATCGGAGTGGTTGCGGCATGATCGAGATAAAGACGGTCGGCGGCCAAGCGGGCATTACTCATTGATTGCGGAAATGGCGGCGGCATCTATATAGGCGCTTTGCCGCGTCGCGCCAGCATAAGCCTTGGCGCGCACCGATCCTATCCCTGCCGCCCGACTCCACGTCTGGAATGGGGCGGCCCAGAACTATAACAGGTGCCATGCCCGACGTAATCTTTCCCGGACCCGAAGGCCGCCTCGAAGGCCGCTTCAGCCCCCCGCCGCGTCCGCGCGCGCCGGTCGCCATGATCCTGCACCCGCATCCGCAGGGCGGCGGCACGATGAACGATCGCATCACCCAGGCGCTCTACAAGACCTTCGTAAAGCGCGGTTTCGCCGTGCTGCGCTTCAACTTCCGGGGCGTCGGCCGCAGCCAGGGCACGTTCGACAATGGCATCGGCGAGTTGAGCGATGCGGCCGCCGCGCTCGATTGGGTGCAGAGCTTCCACCCCGAAGCGCAGACCACCTGGATCGCGGGCTTCTCCTTCGGCGCGTGGATCGGTATGCAGTTGCTGATGCGCCGCCCGGAAATCCGCGGCTTCATCTCGGTCGCGCCGCCTGCGAACATGTATGATTTCTCCTTCCTCGCCCCCTGCCCTTCTTCGGGCATCATCGTGCAGGGCACGTCGGACGAGGTGGTGACTGCGAGCGCCGTCCAGAAGCTGGTCGACAAGCTGCGCACCCAGAAGGGCATCACCATCCATCATGACGAGATCAAGGGCGCGAACCATTTCTTCGAGCATGAACTCGACCAGCTGATGAAGTCGGTCGACAATTATCTCGACATGCGCCTGTCGCCCGACTCGCCGATCCGCTGAGGATCAGGTTGGAAGGAACATGAAGGGGCTGCCGATCGGGCGGCCCTTTTTTTGCTGGAGTTAGGTATTGTCAGATTGATCCGAGATGCGGGATGCACGCAAAAAGGGCGCGACCGGCCGATGCCGTCGCGCCCCTTCTAGCCAACCGCCCATCCCCCCGGAAGGACGGCCCCGATAAATCAGTTCGCCTTGCTCATGTCGACCTTCTCGACCCATTCGGGGTAGAAGGTCGGCTCGCGGTTGGACCAGCCGACCGCCGTCGCCGCCGCTTCGCTGATCGACTGGAGCAGCGCGCGGCGCTTGTCGGGATGGAGGTGCGGCAGGCTCGCCGCCGCGCAGAAGGCGCCCGGTAGCCAGGGCCGCGCGCCCGCACCCAGCAATCGCTCATAGAGGAAGCGATAGGCGGAAAAGCTGCACAGCCGGTCCTGCCCCAGATCGAAGGCCGAAACCGTCACCAGCGGCGCCATGAACGGCTCCACCTGCTCCAACCCGCTATCGTCGGGCACGCGCGTCTTGATCTCGTCGAGGCGGCCGTAGATCCGCGCTTGCGCCCGGATCGACGCCTCTTCCACCATGTCGCGCGACCAGAGCTTCATCGCGTCGCGGCGATGCAGCCCGATGTCCAGCGATCTGCGGATATAACGTTGCGTGGCAGACGGGAAGCTGGCGAATTCACGCAACTCCGCCAGGGTAACGGCCCCATCCGCCGGTCTTGCACTCGTGCCCATGTCCTTGCCCTCCGACTTCAAGTCGTACGATAGAACATGCGCTCCTCATGGTTACTGAAGGCTTAAGCGCCCGTTCCACCGACATTCACAAGGGATCAGATTTCTTTGTGCAGCGCAACATGAAAATCATCCTTGTGCGACAGGATGATGACAGAAATCAGGCCGGAACGCACCTGTCTTCCGTCAGCCATTGCAGGGCCTCATCGGCGGTACCGAATATGCGCATATAGGGCTGGGTCATCTCGCGCCGGACCTGCAAGCGGGCAATGGCGCTGGCGGTGACGACAGCGATGCGACGGGCGCGCGGAAAACCGTCAAAATGGGTGCGGAACATCGCCAGGGCGTCCTGCGGCTGGACCGCGCTTTCACTCATGTCCATGCGCAACAGATAGCCGGGACGGAAACCTTCGGCCGCGAATCGCGCCTTGCACGCATCGGCATAGGGACCGACATCCTCCGCCGAAAAATAGCGGTGCCAGGCGAAATCCATCAGGCCGATGTCATGGCGGAAATTAATGCTGTAATGGGCATTGAGCATTGGGGCGCGGACCTCCGATGCGCCCCAATAGCCTGAATTGGTTAGAAAAGACCTTACGCGCCCGGCCGACGGTCCAGCACCGCCCCGATCATGCTGCGCCACACCGCCACGTCGCCCGCCTGCGCCATCTGGGCATCCGGCTCGCGCAGCGTGTTGAGGATGGCATAGGCGTCATCCACATGGTCGCGCCATGCGGCGTCCACCGCGCCGGCCGCATGGGGATCGCTGCCCTCGCCGTTCAAGCTCAAATGACGCCCGGCGAGTACCCTGGCGATGCGTTCGACGGCGGGGGTGCAGGATGTTGGCATGAATCGGTCGCTCCTCTCGCATACGGCTGCGCGTTCGCTCTTCCGTCCCGGCAAGCTAACATGAAATTAGCGGGGGGACACCATCAATCCCGTGACTTATAGCCGGACGAGGGCACCGGATCGCCATGGTCGCCCGGCTTGGTGGTCGCGGGCGGATCGGATGCGTCCATCGAATCCTTCAATCCTTCTTCCAGCTTCTCCTCCCGGCTGATTTCATGGTCCTGCCGGTCGGTGGCGCGCACGTCGCCGGCTTCCTCGCGGCTGTGCGGGCGGATGTCGGTCCCGTCGCTCATCTGTCTCTCCTTTCACGCCATGGCTGATGACGCTTCATCGGATCAACGGACGGGCGCCGGGGGCGGTTCCGCTCCTGCCCGTTCGACCAACATGCAAAGCCGTTCGACAAGTTACCGGCAGACGGGGCGACAAACGGCGCGCGGGCGCGTAGACCGACAGGATGACATATGTTTCCGAAGACGGCGAACGCGGCGTCTCTCCCGCGGTCGCGCTTTATTCCATATTGGGTTTCTGGCTGTTCTACACATTGATTGTGAGCTTGCGCGCCGTCGTCATCGGGTTCGATGCCCAGATGGAGCTGGCCGCGCGCCGCATGGTGGTGGCGGTCATCGGCATCATCGTCACCTGGATCCTCTATCTGGCCCTGCGGCGCTTCGACCGGCGACCGCTGCTGGTCCGCGTGGTCGCGGCCTTCTCGCTTGCCGCTCCGTTCGCGCTCGCGATGGCGGCGGCCAACTATTATATGTTCAACGTCTATGACCCCGTGTCGCTCTTTTCCGACGCGGAGATGCAGAAGAAGGCGGCGGAGGAAAATTACGTCCTGATCAGCATCGTCGAGGACGCGATCAGCCGCTTCTTCTTCCTGTCGGCCTGGGCCGGCCTCTACCTCGCCCTGTCCTACGCGGCCGAGGCCCGCAGCACCGAGCGCCGCGCCGCCCGGCTGGAACAAGCGGCCCAGCAGGCGGAACTGCGATCATTGCGCTATCAGGTGAACCCGCATTTCCTGTTCAACACGCTCAATTCGCTGTCGACCCTGGTCATGCGCAACCGCCCGGACGAGGCCGAGCAGATGATCATGTCGCTGTCCAACTTCTACCGCACCAGCCTGACCGGCGACCCGCTGGACGATGTGCCGCTGGAGGAGGAAGTCCATCTCCAGAAACTCTATCTGGATATCGAGGCGGTGCGCTTCCCCGATCGACTGACGACCGTGATCGACATTCCGCCGGCGCTGATGGGGGCCTGCGTCCCCGGCCTCATCCTCCAGCCGGTAGTGGAAAATGCGATCAAATATGGCGTCTCGCGCACGTCCAGTCCGGTCGAGATCCGCATCACCGCGCGGGAGGATGGCGACCTGATGCACATCAACGTCACCGACAATGGCGACACCCCGCCGGGCGAGGCCGATCGCGGCAATGGCATCGGCCTTGCCAATGTGCGCGACAGGCTGACGGCGCGCTTTGGCGATCAGGGCCGCATCGTCTATGGTCCGCGCGAGACGGGCGGCTTCGCCGTGCTCCTCACCCTTCCCATCATCCGCCGGGGTTGCTGACCGCCCATGTCCATCCGCACCATGATCGTCGATGACGAGCCGCTCGCGATCGAGCGCCTCCAGATGCTCTGCGCCCGCGAACCGCGCATTGCCCTCGTCGGCACCGCCACCGATGGCGAGGCGGCGCTGCGCCTGATCGAGGGGCTGAAGCCCGACCTCGTCATGCTCGACATCGCCATGCCCCTGCTCGACGGCATCGGCGTCGCGCGCGCGGTGGGACGCCTCGGCATCCGCCCGGCGGTGATCTTCGTCACCGCGTTCGAGGGCTTCGCGGTCGAGGCGTTCGATCTGGCGGCGGTCGACTATATGCTGAAGCCCGTCGCCCATGACCGGCTGACCCGCGCGATCGACCGGGTCGAAATCGCGCTGCGCAACCAACTGCCCGAAGCCGCCGCCACGACCAGCGAACCCCAGCCCGAATGGGCGGAGGAATTCTGGGTGCCGCACCGGTCCGAACTGATCCGCATCGCCACCGACCAGATCGACCGGATCGAGGCGGAGCGCGACTATATGCGGCTGCATGTCGGCCAGCACAGCTATCTGCTCCACCAGACGATCAGTTCGCTGGAGGAACGGCTGGACCCGCAGCAGTTCGTGCGCCTGCACCGATCGCACATCGTCCGGCGCGAGCATATCGCGCGGCTGCGCCATGACGGCAGCGGCGTGTGGTTCGCCTCGCTCGCCGACGGCGGCGAAATCCGCATCGGGCGCACCTTCCTCGCCAATGCGCGGGCGATGACGGGGCGGTGATGGGGCGATAGCCGCACTTGAACGGGCCAAGGATTTTCCCGCTTGGCCCGACGCCCATGCGCCTCTAGCGGAACGCCATGTCCGATGCCCCGCAAAAAGACGGCCGCCTGATCTGGAGCCGCTATTACAGCGCCTTCATCCCGGCCCCGCCCGGCCCAAGCTCCCTCGACCGCCTCAAGGCCGCAAGCGGCGCCATCGGCGGCATCGCCATCACCGGCTTGCTGTGCGGCCTGATGCTGGGCAATGGCCTGGCCCATCCGCTGCTGGTGGCGCCGATGGGCGCATCGGCCGTGCTGCTTTTCGCGGTGCCGGCCAGTCCGCTCGCCCAGCCCTGGCCGGTGCTGGGCGGCAATGTCATTTCGGCCCTCGTCGGCATCGCCGTGGTCAAGGCGGTGCCCGATCCGACACTCGCCGCGGCGCTGGCGGTCGGCGCGGCGATCGCCGTCATGTCGTTGCTCCGTTGCCTCCATCCCCCCGGCGGCGCGGTGGCTCTGTCCGCCGCGCTCGGCGCGAAGGGCGTCGCAAGCAGCTACCTGTTCGCGCTGGTGCCGGTGGGGGTGAACACGCTGCTGCTACTGGTCGTCGCCATCCTGTTCCACCGGATCACCGGTCATAATTACCCCCATGTCGCACCCAGGGCGCCCGCGCCGCACGGCACGACCGATCCCGCGCCGCTGCTGCGCGCCGGCCCGTCCGAACAGGATGTCGCCGACGCGCTGCACGGCTTTGGCGATGCGCTGGACGTGGACGAGGGCGACGTGCGCCAGCTTCTTGCCGATGCAGAACTGCGCGCCGCCGAGCGGTTGCATGGCACCGTGCCCTGTGCCGAAATCATGTCGCGCGATGTGATCCATGTCCCTGCCCGTCAGCCGGTCCCGGAGGTACGAGCGTTGATGCAGGCGCGCGGGCTGCTTTCGCTGCCGGTGCTCGACGATGCCGGACGGGTGCAGGGCATCATCGGTGCGCTGGATCTGGGCAAGGACGGCGCGCAGGCCGGCGACATTGCGCGCCGCCCGCTGCTGGTCCATGCCGACACGCCGGTCGCGCGGCTGATCGGCCCGCTGAGCAGCGGCACCCGCCGCGCCGCCATCGTGGTAGACACCGACCATCGGTTGCAGGGCCTGATCACCCAGACCGACCTGCTCGCCTCGCTCGCGCTGCGCTCTAGCATTGATGTAACGCGTTTTAGCTGCGCTGGCCTTGCGGCTCCGAGTCAGCAGGGGATTCCACCTGCTTCGAAAACGCTTTAGCGCTGCTCCGGCACCGGCAAATCCGGCCCCGGTATCGCGGTGATCGCGACATTGGCGAACATCACCAGGCCCGCGATGATCATCAACGCGCCGCGCTTGCGGTCGCGCTTCTTCGCAATGGTGTAGATACCACCGCCGGTCAGCAGCAAGCCCGCGAGCATCAGGATGGATAAGATGGTGCCAGCCATAAGGATGCCATAGGGACCAAGCTGGACTGTGGCAATTGGCGTTCCTTGCCCCTATTGAGGCGCGCAGAAACGAATCACCCTTTCGGTGAAGGGACGCTTCTCACATGAAAATCGCTATCGCTTCCGATCATGCCGCCGTCGACCTGAAGGCGGAACTCGCCCAGTGGCTGCGCGACGAAGGCCATGAAGTCGACGATCTGGGTCCGGCAACCACCGATCGCGTCGATTATCCCGATTTTGGTTACAAGCTCGCGACAGCCGTCGCATCCGGCGCGGCCGAGCGGGGCATCGCGCTCTGCGGTTCGGGCATCGGCATCTCGATCGCGGTCAACCGCAATCCCGCCTGCCGCTGCGCTCTGGTCGGCGAACCGCTGTCGGCCGCCCTGTCGCGCGAGCATAATGACGCCAACGTCCTCGCTTTGGGCGCGCGCCTGATCGGCGTCGACATGGCCAAGGCCTGTGTCACCGCCTTCCTCACCACCGATTTCGGCGGTGGCCGCCATGCCGGCCGCGTCGAGAAACTGTCCCAGCCCGCGCTCTGAAAGGACTTGAGATGAGCACCGAAACCCTCACCCAGCCCAACCTCTCCGACATTCGTTCGGAAGGCTATTTCACGCGCAGCCTGGCCGATGCCGATCCCGCCGTGTTCGGCGGCGTCCAGCAGGAGTTGAAGCGCGAGCAGAACCAGATCGAACTGATCGCGTCGGAAAACATCGTCTCCAAGGCGGTGTTGGAAGCGCAGGGCAGCGTCTTCACCAACAAATATGCCGAAGGCTATCCGGGCAAGCGCTATTATCAGGGCTGCGCCCCGTCGGACGTGGTGGAACAGCTCGCCATCAACCGCGCCAAGGAGCTGTTCGGCTGCAACTTCGTCAACGTCCAGCCCCATTCGGGTGCGCAGGCCAATGGCGGCGTGATGCTGGCGCTGGTCAAGCCCGGCGAGACGATCATGGGCCTGTCGCTGGATGCCGGTGGCCATCTGACCCATGGTTCCAAGCCCAGCATGTCGGGCAAGTGGTTCAACGCCGTGCAATATGGCGTGCGCGAAGACACGCACCTGATCGACTATGACGCGGTCGAGCGCCAAGCGATCGAATGCCAGCCCAAGCTGATCATCGCGGGCGGCAGCGCCTATCCGCGCACGATCGACTTCGCCCGCTTCCGCGCCATCGCGGACAAGGTCGGCGCGCTGTTCATGGTCGACATGGCGCACTTCGCCGGCCTGGTCGCCGGCGGCGCGCATCCCTCGCCCTTCGGCTATGCCGACGTCGTGACCACCACGACGCACAAGACGCTGCGCGGTCCACGCGGCGGCATGATCATGACCAATGACGAGGCGATCGCGAAGAAGATCAACTCGGCCATCTTCCCCGGCCTTCAGGGCGGCCCGCTGATGCACGTCATCGCCGCCAAGGCGGTGGCCTTCGGCGAGGCGCTCCAGCCGGAGTTCAAGACCTACGCCCAGGCGATCGTCACCAACGCCAAGGCGCTGGCCGGCAAGCTGGAGCAGCGCGGTCTGGCCGTGGTGTCGGGCGGCACGGATACCCACCTCGCTCTCATCGACCTGCGCCCCTACGGCATTTCGGGCAAGGATGCGGACGAGGCGCTGGAGCGTAGCTTCATCACCTGCAACAAGAATGGCGTGCCGGGCGACCCGCTGCCGCCGACCAAGACCAGCGGCATCCGCGTCGGCTCGCCCGCCGGCACCACCCGCGGCTTCGGCGTGGCCGAGTTCGAGGCGATCGGCGACATGATCGCCGACGTGCTGGAAGGCCTTCGCGACAAGGGAGAGCATGGCGACGCCGCCGTGGAAGCCGATGTCCGCGAACGCGTCACCGCGCTCTGCGCCCGCTTCCCCATCTACGAAGGGTAAGCCCGCTTGCGCTGCCCCTTCTGCGCCCATGAAGACAGCCAGGTGAAGGACAGCCGGCCGACGGAGGATGGCGCCGCCATCCGCCGTCGTCGCCAGTGCGAAGCCTGCGGCGCGCGCTTCACCACCTTCGAGCGCATCCAGTTACGCGACATCTGGGTGGTGAAGAGCGAGGGGCGCAAGGAAGCCTTCGACCGCGACAAGTTGGCCCGCTCCATCGGCATTGCCTGCCGCAAGCGGCCGATCGATCCCAGCCGGATCGAGAAGCTGATCTCCGGCATCCAGCGCCAGCTGGAAACCAGCGGCGACGGCGAAGTCGCCGCCCGCGCGATCGGCGAAATGGTGATGGAGGGGCTGAAGCGCCTCGACAGCGTGGCCTATATCCGCTTCGCCAGCGTCTATAAGGACTTCACCGACGCGAGGGACTTCGAGGAATTTGCCGGCACGGTGAAGGAAGTCGGGCGGGAGTGAGACTATCATTCCCCCTTTCCCGTTCGGCCTGAGCGAAGTCAAAGGCCAGGACAGAGCGAAGCGAAGTCGATAGAGCAACATGGCCTTTTACAGCTATATTCTGAGATGCGCTGACGGTTCCTATTATACTGGCCATACGGACGATCTTGAGGCGCGCTTTGCCGCACATCAATCCGGCGCTGTCAAAGGCTACACGTCCGAACGCCTGCCCGTCGAACTTATGTGGTCGGCGGAATTCGCAACCCGTGCCGAGGCGATGGAAAGCGAAGTCCAGATCAAGGGTTGGTCGCGAAAAAAGAAAGAAGCGCTGATTGCAGGAAACTGGCAAAAGCTGAAAGAGGCTGCCATTTCGCACACTTCGCCTTCGCTCAGTGACGCCCTTCGACTTCGCTCAGGGCGAACGGGGGAAGGGATAGCTCAAAAGATCGGTTCAATGGACAATCCTCCCCTCTCCCCCGTCATCGTCCTCGTCCGCCCGCAGTTGGGCGAGAATATCGGCAAGGCCGCGCGCGCGATGCTGAATTTCGGGCTGACCGAGATGCGCCTCGTGTCGCCCCGCGACGGCTGGCCCAATCCCGATGCCGGCCCGGCCGCCGCGGGCGCCGACGTCGTGCTGGACGGCGCGCGGGTCTATGACACGCTGGCCGATGCGGTCGCCGATTGCGCCCATGTCTATGCCACCACCGTGCGCAAGCGGGGCGTCACCAAGCCCGTCGTCACGCCCGAAGAGGCTGCGCGGGAAATCCACAGCGTGGAAGGGCGCAGCGCCTTCGTCTTCGGTCCCGAACGGTCGGGCCTGGAAACCGACGATGTCGCGCTCGCCCGCAAAATCCTGACCGTGCCGATCAATCCGGAGTTCGGCTCGCTCAACCTCGCGCAGGCGGTGATCCTGTGCGCCTATGAATGGTCGAAGCAGGCGCATCTGGAACAGCCGACCGTCACCGACCTGCTCGAACCCGCGCCGCAGGTCGAGCTGGAGGGGATGATCATCCAGTTCGAGAGGCTGCTGGAAGATGCCGGCTATTTCTTCCCGCCCGACCGCGCGCCCGCGACCAAGCGGACGCTGCGCAACCTGCTGACCAAGCCGGGCTGGAACCATCTGGAAGTGCGCACAATGCGCGGCGTGCTGTCCGCGCTGCGCACGCCGCGCCCGCGCTGAGTTAGCTCAAATTCCGCCGGGGTAAACGGTCCAGCCGCCCTGTTCCAGCCCGGCGGCCAGCGCCGCGACGCAGGCGTCCAGCCCCTCCTGACTGGTCGAACGCACCACGAAATTCGCGCCGGTGCGCCCTTCGCGGAAGAAAGGGTAGCTGCCGATCTGGCAGCCTTCATGCGCCCGCTCGGTATCGCCCAGCAGGTCGGCGATCTCGCTTTCCGCGACCCAGCAGCCGACCGTCGCCGACAGCAGCGGCAGCCCGCCCTCCAGCCTGCCGGTCAGGCTCTCCAGCATCCCGGCCGTGATGGAAGGCACGCCTGCCATGATGAAGATATTGCCGTGGCGGATGCCGGGCGCGCCGGACATTCGGTTTTCGATCAGGCTCGCGCCGGCCGGCACCCGCGCCATGCGCAGTCGCGCTTCGGTCAGCCCGCCGCGCGTCTCATAATAGCCGCCGAGGATCGCCCGTGCGCCCTCATGAATCTCCACGCCCACGCCCAGCGCCGCCGCGATCGCATCGACGGTGATGTCGTCATGGGTCGGGCCGATGCCGCCGGTGGTGAACAGATAGTCGTTGCGCACGCGCAGCATATTGACCGCCTCGACGATCGCATCGCTGTCATCGGCCACCACCCGCACTTCGCGTAGGCGGATGCCCTGGACATTCAGCCAGGTGGCGATTTGCGCGACATTTCTGTCCTGCGTCCGGCCGGAGAGAATCTCGTCGCCGATCACGATCAACGCTGCGGTCCAGATGCGGGTCAGATCGGCCATGGCCAGCCCATAGCCTGTGATCGGGGCAATGCCTAGCCGTCCCCCTCGCATTATGCCGCGCAACCGCCTATAATCAGTCGATGACCGAATATATGACGATGACGGCGGACGCGCCGATGTCCCGCTCGACCGCGATCAAGCTGTATGACGAATCCGGCTTTGCCGGGATGCGCAAGGCCGGCCGCCTCGCCGCCGAAATTCTGGACGCGCTGGTGCCCCATGTGGTGCCCGGCGTCACCACCGGCGAACTGGACGACATCGTCCGCCGCATGACGCTGGAGGGCGGCGGCGTGCCCGCGACGCTCGGCTATCGCGGCTATACGCACAGTTGCTGCATCAGCCTCAACCATGTCATCTGCCACGGCATTCCCGGCGACTATCGCCTCAAGGAAGGCGACATCCTCAATATCGACGTGACGCCGCAGGTCGATGGCTGGCATGGCGACACCAGCCGCATGTTCATCGTCGGCGAAGCCGCCATCAAGGCGCGGCGGCTGGTCGAAATCACCTATGAATGCCTGATGCTGGGCATCGAGCAGGCCAAGCCCGGCAATCATCTGGGCGACATCGGCTATGTCATCCAGCGCCATGCGGAAAAGCACCGCTATGGCGTGGTCCGCGATTTCTGCGGCCATGGCCTGGGCCAGGTCTTCCATGACAGTCCCGAGGTGGTCCATGTCGGCCGCCCCGGCACCGGCCCGGAGTTGAAGCCCGGCATGTTCTTCACGATCGAGCCGATGATCAACATCGGCAAGCCCGGCGTGAAGATGCTGGACGACGGCTGGACCGCCGTGACGCGCGACCGCACCCTGTCTGCCCAGTTCGAACACAGCATCGGAATCACCGAGACCGGATGCGAGATTTTCACGAAAAGCCCCGCCGGTTTCGATTGCCCGCCTTATAAGCTCTGATCATCGAAACACTGCCCAAAAAACAGGCAATGAGTCATGATATTGCCCGGAATCCGGGCAATATGGACAAAGATTGCTGCATCGCCGAAAGCAGTTCTAGCGATTCGCCATTTGGCACGGTAATTGATTGCCAAGAGAGACGGCGCGTGCCTCGGGGGGCATGAGATCGTCGCTTGAGGATGAGGTATGCGGGTTATCGCCCGCAAACCGGCGTGCGTCATGGGTTGGGACTATTAGTGATGAAGAAGATCGAAGCGATCATCAAACCGTTCAAGCTGGATGAGGTGAAGGAAGCGCTGCACGAAGTCGGCGTTTCGGGCATCACCGTCACCGAAGCCAAGGGCTTCGGCCGGCAGAAGGGCCATACCGAGCTGTATCGCGGCGCCGAATATGTGGTCGACTTCCTGCCCAAGGTGAAGCTGGAGGTCGTGGTGGACGATTCGCTCGCCGACCGCGTGGTCGAGGCGATCTGCGCCGCCGCGCAGACCGGCCGCATCGGCGACGGCAAGATCTTCATCTCGAACGTCGAGGGCGCGGTGCGCATCCGCACCGGCGAGCGCGACAGCGACGCCATCTGATCCGGTCTTTCCGGCTGGCTCCATGGCTGGCGGAAAATGGCATCCACGACCCCTTCGGGGGGGTATTTCTGAAAGAAGGGCAATAGCACATGGCCAACACGCCAAAAGACATCCTGAAGATGATCGAGGAAAAGGAGATCGAGTGGGTCGATGTCCGCTTCACCGATCCCAAGGGCAAGTGGCAGCACCTGACCATGGTGTCGAGCGTGCTTGGCGAAGATGAGCTGACCCAGGGCCTGATGTTCGACGGTTCGTCGATCGAAGGCTGGAAGGCGATCAACGAGTCGGACATGATCCTGAAGCCCGACCTCGACGCCGTCTATGTCGATCCGTTCAGCGCCACCCCGATGCTGATCATCTTCTGCGACATCGTCGAGCCGGACACCGGCGAACTTTACGCCCGCGACCCCCGCTCTACCGCCAAGCGCGCCGAAGCCTTCGTCAAGTCGGCGGGTTTCGGCGACACCGTCTATGTCGGACCGGAAGCCGAATTCTTCATGTTCGACGATGTGCGCTTCGAGAACGACTATTCGCAAAGCTATTTCAAGATCGACGACATCGAACTGCCGACCAACACCGGCAAGGAATATGAAGGCGGCAATCTGGGCCACCGCCCGCGCGCCAAGGGCGGCTATTTCCCCGTCGCGCCGGTCGATCCCTGCACCGACATCCGCGCCGAGATGGTCAGCACCATGCTGGAAATGGGCCTGCCCTGCGACAAGCATCACCATGAAGTCGCCGCCGCGCAGCACGAACTGGGCCTGACCTTCGGCACGCTGGTCCAGACTGCGGACCGGATGCAGATCTACAAATATGTCGTGCAGATGGTCGCCCAGGCCTATGGCAAGACCGCGACCTTCATGCCCAAGCCGATCGCGCAGGACAATGGTTCGGGTATGCACACCCATATGTCGATCTGGGAAGGCGGCAAGCCGCTCTTCGCCGGCGACGGCTATGCGGGCCTGAGCGAAACCTGCCTCTACTTCATCGGCGGCGTCATCAAGCACGCCAAGGCCCTGAACGCCTTCACCAACCCGACCACCAACAGCTACAAGCGTCTGGTGCCGGGCTTTGAAGCCCCGGTTCTGCTGGCCTATTCGGCGCGCAACCGTTCGGCCTCCTGCCGTATTCCCTATGGCGCGGGCGCCAAGGCCAAGCGCGTGGAATTCCGCTTCCCCGACGCGATGGCCAACCCCTATCTCTGCTACGCCGCGCTGCTGATGGCGGGCCTCGACGGCATCGAGAACAAGATCCATCCGGGCGCCGCGATGGACAAGAATCTCTACGACCTGCCGCCCGAAGAACTGAGCCAGGTACCAACCGTCTGCGGTTCGCTGCGCGAAGCGCTGAACAGCCTGGAAGCCGACTATGAGTTCCTGCTGAAGGGCGACGTGTTCACCAAGGACCAGATCGACGCCTATATCGAGCTGAAGTGGCCCGAAGTGTATCGCTGGGAAATGGCGCCGTCGCCGGTCGAATTCGACATGTACTACAGCGCCTGATTTTTTAGGCCTGATTTTTCAGGGCCTGAACCCTTTCTCAGGCTCTGTCGAGGGAGGCCCGGTCGCGACAGGCGACCGGGTCTTTTCCTTTATGACAGGTTGCGGCCCGGCTAGGGGCGTTCCACATTGCCTGCCATGAACCCGCTCGACTCGCTCGGCCTCGCCCATCCCATCATCCAGGCGCCGATGGCCGGCGTTTCCACACCCGACATGGCCGCGGCAGTCAGCGATGCCGGCGCGCTCGGATCGATCGCCGTCGGCGCGGTCGACGCAGCGGACGCTCTGGAGATGATCGCCGCCGTGCGCGCGCGCACGGATCGCCCCTTCAACGTCAACCTCTTCGTTCACGCCCCGGCGCAGGCGAAACCCGATGTGGAAGCAGGATGGCTCGCTGCGCTGGCGCCGCTCTTCGCCCAGTTCGGCGGCATTCCGCCGGAAAGGCTACGGGAAATCTACCACAGCTTTGCGGTGGACGACGCGATGCTGGCGATGCTCGCCGAAACCCGGCCCGCCGTTATCAGCTTCCATTTCGGGCTGCCCGAAAGCTGGCGGATCGCGACGCTCAAGGCGGCAGGCTGCATCCTTCTCGCCAGCGTCACCAGCCTGACCGAAGCACATGCCGCCCGCGCCGCCGGCATCGACATGCTGGTCGCGCAGGGGTTCGAGGCGGGCGGCCATCGCGGCGTCTTCGATCCCGATGCGCCCGACGATCGGCTCGGCACCGTGGCGCTGACGCGGCTGCTGGTAGCGCAGGCCGGTCTGCCGGTCATTGCCGCGGGCGGCATCATGGACGGTCGGGGCGTGCGCGCTGCGCTCGACCTGGGCGCGGTGGCGGCGCAGCTTGGCACCGCCTTCATCGGTTGCCCGGAAAGCAGCGCCGACGCCGCCTATCGCGCCGCCCTGTTCGGTCCCAGCGCGGCGCACACGGAAATGACCCGCGTCCTTTCCGGCCGCCCAGCGCGCTGCCTACCCAACCGCTTCGTCGAATGGGGCCAGAACACGATCCTGACGCCGCCCGACTATCCGATCGCCTATGACGCTGGAAAGGCGCTTCACCAGCTCGCCAAGACCCATGGCGAAGGCGGCTATGGTGCACAATGGGCGGGTCAGGGCGCGCCCCTCGCCCGCGCGTTGCCGGCGGCCGACCTGATCGCGGCGCTGGTCGCTGAGATGCGCGCGGCGTGACGCGGCCAGACTATCGCGACGCTGTCGCCCGCAGCGGCGTGATGGAGGCGCTTGCCCCTTTCGACCCGCGCCTTGTCGGCACGCCTCCGCTAGGCATCGCCATACCGGACAGCGACCTGGACATAGTCTGCGAAGCTCCCGATGCCGACGCATTCGCCCGCGCCCTGACCGATGCCTTTGGCGCGTTGCCGGGCTTCATCCTGCACCGCCGCGCCGATCTGGGCGCGGTCATCGGCCGCTTCGTCGCGCATGGCTGGGCGTTCGAGATTTTTGGCCAACCCTTACCGATTGCACATCAGCATGGCTGGCGGCACTATCTGGTCGAACGCCGTCTGCTGGCTTTGGGTGGCGAACCGTTCCACAATGCCATAATCGCACTGCGGAATCGGGGACTGAAGACGGAACCCGCTTTCGCTCGCCTCCTGCGGCTGGCGGAGAGCGATCCCTATGCCGCGTTGCTCGATCTTGAGGAAGAGGATGACGACACCCTGCGCGCTCTGATCGACCGGGCGGGCCTCTTCGGCAACGCCCTGTGAGCATCGGGCGGCCGGCTCCCCTCCGATATTGTCAGCCCGGGATTACCGCGCCAAACAGCAGGGCCGCCTCGCCCGGAGGGGACAGGACGATATCGCCGCCCGCTTCGGCCACCAGCTGCCGCACCATCCAGGCGGCCGCTGTTCGCGATGCCAGCCCCTCGATCGGCAAGGTGCCCGCCAGCGCCGCGCGCAGGTCAGGGTCCAGCACGACCTTCGGCCCTTCGGCACGCACGACGATCTCCGTCACGTCCGGGCGGCTCTCCACGCCGATATCCAGTTGCCCGCCACGCACCAGTGCGTCGCCCGCGATCAGCGACAGGTTGAGCAATATCTTCGACGCCAGCTTGCCCAGCATCTTTTCCTCGACCATCCAGCCGATCTTGACCCGGCCCGATGCAGCGAACATGCCCTCGATCGCGACCTTGGCCTCATGCGGCGGCACCGCCTCGCCAAAGCCGCCCGCCGATCCGAAGGCCAGACGGAAGAATTTCAACTTGTTCGCCGAAGTCCGGGCGCTGTCGCCCAGCAGTTCCAGGCAGCGCTCGCGCATTTCCGGATCATTTTCGTCCGCCATCAGCTCCAGCCCATTATTGAGCGCGCCGACCGGACTCAGCAGATCATGGCATAGGCGCGAACAGAGCAGGCTGGCAAATTCGATGCTGTCGGTCGGATTGGTCATGCGGATAAGGATCGCCGGATAAGGGGAAATCAAAGGATGTATTAGGCTAATGCGCCGCCGCGCCCCCCGATGCAAGCCCGGCTCACCGCCTTTCGCTCACCTTGTGTCGAGTGGCACTTCCGCAAAATGCACATTAACCATCGTATCCGGCTCAGCGCGCCAAAGCCTGGCCTTTCCCCCTGCTATGATCAGCCAGAGGCTGCCGTCGGGCGCGGCGCAGGCCTTATCGGTCGCCGAGGGAATCGCGGCGCCGGAGGGATGCGAATGATAATGGCCGATGATCGCCGGCCCACCCGCCCGCGCCGCCCGATGGGCCGCGATCAGCGCCGCCGGGTCCAGCTCGAAATGGCGCGCCGGATCGGGCGCGACATTGGCGGCGGGCAGGAAGGCCTCTATCGCTCCGGCCTGCCCCAACAACAGTCCGCATACCTCCTCCGTCTCGCGCGCCACGCTCAGGGCCACGATTTGTTCCAACAGCCCCCTTGATATCGCAACCATCATTCCTACATCCCTAGTCCATGATTCCGGGGGATTCCATCATCGAAGCGGCGATCGGCGAAGCCCAGCACGGGCTGCGGCTCGATCGTGCGCTGGCGGATCTGTTGCCGGATCTGTCGCGCGAGCGGCTGAAGGCGCTGATCGGCGACGGCCGGGTGCGTAGCGCCCAGGCGGCGAAGATCAATGCGTCGATGAAGGTGACGGCCGGCCAGACGTTCGCCATCACCGTACCGGCCCCGACGCCGCTCGACACGGTGGCGCAGGACATACCGCTCGTCATCGTCCATGAGGATGCAGACCTGATCGTCGTGGACAAGCCCGCAGGGCTGGTCGTCCATCCCGCCGCCGGCAATCTGGACGGCACGCTGGTCAACGCCCTGCTCCACCATTGCGCCGGTCGTCTGTCCGGCATCGGCGGGGTGGCGCGGCCGGGCATTGTTCATCGCATTGACAAGGATACTTCCGGCCTGTTGGTCGTTGCCAAGACGGACAGGGCGCATGAAGGACTCGCCCGCCAGTTCAAGGATCACAGCATCGACCGACTCTATGCCGCGATCGTCTATGGCGTTCCGACGCCGGGCAGCGGCACGGTCGATAGCTGGATCGGGCGATCCGACGCTGATCGAAAGAAGATGGCGGTTCATCGGGAAGGGCGCGGCAAACATGCCGTCACCCATTATCGCACGGTGGAACGCCTGAAGGGCGCGGCAATGGTCGAATGCCGGCTGGAAACCGGCCGGACCCATCAGGTTCGCGTTCATATGGCGCATCTCGGACACCCCTTGATCGGGGACCCGGTTTACGGTAGAGAAAGAAAAGGTTTCAAATCAATACTGGAAACGCTGGGTTTCAAAAGGCAGGCATTGCACGCCAAAACACTGGGGTTCATACATCCGGTAACGGAAAAGCCCCTTTTGTTTCAAAGTGTGTTGCCAGCCGACATGCAGGAACTGTTAAGCGAGCTTCACGTATAAAGTTGGACAAGTTTTGCGACGGCGCCTGTGACGCCTCTTCTGGGTCCCGCCGCGCAATGAAAGGGAAAGGTGAAGACATGGCCAAGAGCAATGTCCCCGCGGTTCCGGCGCTGGGCGGTGAAGCCAGCCTCAACCGCTATCTGTCGGAAATTCGCAAGTTTCCGCTGCTCACGCCTGAGCAGGAATATATGCTGGCGAAGCGCTACGAGGAACATCAGGACCCCGAAGCCGCGGCGCAGCTCGTCACGTCGCACCTGCGGCTGGTGGCCAAGATCGCCATGGGCTATCGCGGCTATGGCCTGCCGGTCAGCGAACTGATCAGCGAAGGCAATATCGGCCTGATGCAGGGCGTGAAGAAGTTCGAAGCCGATCGCGGCTTCCGCCTGGCGACCTATGCCATGTGGTGGATTCGCGCCTCGATCCAGGAATTCATCCTGCGGTCCTGGTCGCTCGTGAAGATGGGCACCACCGCGGCGCAGAAGAAACTGTTCTTCAACCTGCGCCGGATGAAGAACAATATCGAGGCGTTCGAGGACGGCG
The DNA here is from genome assembly GCF_059693745.1 of Sphingobium sp. WR1. NCBI lineage: Bacteria > Pseudomonadati > Pseudomonadota > Alphaproteobacteria > Sphingomonadales > Sphingobiaceae > Sphingobium > Sphingobium sp. WR1. The sequence continues at coordinate 92,549 of NZ_JCATID010000017.1, forward strand.
ATCTGCGTCCCGAGGACGTTGCCAAGATCGCCAAGGATCTGGGCGTGTCCGAGGATGACGTCATCTCCATGAACCGCCGCATGGCGATGGGCGGCGACACGTCGCTCAACGTGCCGATGCGCGAGGATGGCGACGGCCAGTGGCAGGATTGGTTGCAGGATAACGACCCGCTTCAGGACGAGCGCGTCGCCGACCAGCAGGAAAGCGCACTGCGCCATGAGATGCTGGTCGAGGCGATGGACGACCTGAACGATCGCGAAAAGCATATCCTGGCCGAACGCCGCCTGGCCGAAGAGCCCAAGACGCTGGAGGAACTCTCGCAAGTCTATGGTGTGAGCCGTGAGCGCGTCCGCCAGATCGAGGTTCGCGCCTTCGAGAAGCTGCAAAAGGCGATGATGCGCATCGCCGGCGGCAAGCTGGAAAAGATGGCCCGCCTCGCCACGATATGATCGCATAGGATAGGAAAAGCCCCGGAGCGATCCGGGGCTTTTTTTTTGCGCCGCCCGAGGCAGCGATAGGGCGGCGCGGGGATTGCTGGCCGGGACGTCGATATGCGGAAGTTCAAAGGCTGCGCATCATGGCGACGCTTGCCGTGCCATAGCCGCCGGACTTGACCTCCATCGCTGTGAAGCCCTGCCGCCGCCAGAAGGCCTCTGCGCCGTTCACGGCGGTAAGGCCGATGGCAGCGAAGCCTTCCGAACGCGCCTGCGCCACGACCAGTTCGATCGCCGCGCCGGCTGCGCCCGAACCCCGCGCCTCCGGCAGCAGCGCAAGGTCGTGGAGATAATAATGATCGGCATCCGCCGGCAATACGCCCATCATAGCGTCGAGCGGTGGTGGCCGATCGCCCCGCCAGGGATGGCTGACCAGATAGCCGACCGGCTTGCCCTCCCGTTCCAGCAAATGACAGCCCGCCGGATACAGGCGCAGACGTTCCGCATAGACCTCCGGCCGTTCGGTATAGCGGCCATGAACCGCGTCGGAGATAGCGGACACCGCCACCACATCCCCGATCCGCATCGCCCTCCAGCCGGTCATTCCGGCAAATCCAGCGCCTGGCGCACGGCGGTCAATATCTCATCGGACAAAGCCTGATCGTCCACGCCGCGCGCCAGCACCATCGCGCCCACCATTTGCGCCATGCGCGCCAACGCCGCCGCGCGATCCATACCGGGCGCCGCCTGTTGCAGGATGTCGGTCAGTTCCTCGAAACCCTCGCGAAAGGCCTCCGCCAGATCGCCCCCGCGGCGCGCCGCGTCCGGGCCGAGCGCGATCAGCGCGCATCCGGTTTCGGGCGCGTCGCGGTTCCGGGGGCTGAGATAATGGGCGGCGATGGCCTTCGGCCCCTTGCCTGCGCCGGCCTCCGCAGCCAGGGTCCGCCAATGTCGCGCCCCTTTTGCCAGCGATGTCGCGCAGGCTTCAGCCGCCAGCGCCTCCTTCGAATCGAACTGATTGTAAAAGCCGCCATGGGTAAGGCCGCATTCGCGCATCACTTCGCCGATGCCGACGCCATCCACACCCCGGACGCGGAACAGGCGGGATGCGGTGTCCACCACCTTTTCCCGGTTATGCGCAGCCTGCTCGCGACTGACCTTCATATCCGATCTTCTCCGATTGGCCTCTTGACCTTATATATGATGATCATCATTTAACGCCAGTCCGATCGGCACAAAAAGGGGAATGAGATGCTGTCGACCCTTCTCGCCGGCCGCCTGTCCGCGCGCAATATCCATTATGGCTGGGCGGTTGTCGCCGCCACATTCCTCACCATGCTGGTGGTCGCGGGCGCGGTCGGCGCGCCGGGCGTCTTCATCGTGCCGTTGCAGAAGGAATTCGGCTGGAGCGCGGCCGACATCAGCGGCGCGCTCGCCATCCGTTTCCTGCTGTTCGGCGGCATGGGTCCGTTCGCCGCCGCCTTCATGAACCGTTTCGGCGTGCGGCGGATGATGCTCATCTCGCTCTCCATCGTCATCGGCGGCCTGTTGCTATCGCTCGGCATGACGCAGCTCTGGCAGCTTGTGCTGCTCTGGGGCGTGGTCATCGGCCTGGGCACGGGCCTCACCGCCATCGTCCTGGGTGCGACGGTCGCGACGCGCTGGTTCAATCACCGGCGCGGCCTCGTCATGGGGTTGTTGTCGGCCAGCACCGCGACCGGGCAGCTCGCCTTCCTGCCCCTGCTCGCCAGCCTGACCGAGGCGCAGGGCTGGCGCACCGCCCTGCTGCTGGTGTGCGGAGCGATCCTGCTGGCAGGCGTCGTCGTGATCCTGTTGATGCGTGATCGTCCGGCCGACATGGGCCTCGCCCCCTATGGCGACACGCAGGTTCAGGCCGCTCCGCCCCAGCCCGCCAGCCTCGGCGCATTGCTGGTCATGCCGATCGCCGTGCTGCGCGACGCGGCGCAGGTGCCGACCTTCTGGATTCTCTTCTTCTCCTTCTTCGTCTGCGGCGCCAGCACCAACGGCCTGATCCAAACCCATTTCATCGCCATGTGCGGCGACTATGGCCTCGCCGCCGTGGGGGCCGCATCGATGCTGGCGATGATGGGGCTGTTCGACTTTTTCGGGACGCTGGGGTCCGGCTGGCTCAGCGACCGGTTCGACAATCGCTGGCTGCTCTTCTGCTATTATGGCCTGCGCGGCCTGTCCCTGCTCTATCTGCCGTTCAGCGATTTCTCGCTCTACAGCCTGTCGATTTTCGCCGTCTTCTACGGCCTCGACTGGATCGCGACGGTGCCGCCGACGGTGAAGCTGACCATGCAGCGCTTCGGCGCGGATCGCGCCAACATCGTCTTCGGCTGGATCTTCGCGGGACATCAGCTCGGCGCGGCAAGCGCGGCGCTGGGCGGTGGCTTTTCCCGCACGGTCTGGTCCAGCTATATGCCCGCCTTCATCGGTGCGGGCATCCTCTGCCTGATCGGCGCGGGGCTGGTGCTGCTCATCAACCGCGAACGACAGGGGCAGTTCGCAACCGTTTGAACCGGACGCTTGAACCAGTCCGGGCGGCCGCGCTACCACGGGGCATGACCGCCAGACCCGCTTCCGCCCGCCGTCGATCCCGCTGGATCATGATCCCGATCAAGCTCATTCTGGGCTTCGTCGCCCTGTCGCTACTGATGGTGGCGATCTATCGCTTCGTGCCGCCGCCCGTAACCTGGACGATGTTGCTCGATCCCAATGGCATCACCAAGGATTGGACCAGCCTGGACGAGATCGATCCCGACATGGCCCGCGCCGCCATTGCCGGGGAGGATGGGAAATTTTGCAGCCATCACGGCTTCGACGTCGACGCCATCGCCAAAGCCGCGATCCACAATGCCAGCGGCGGCCGCATCCGGGGCGGCTCCACCATCAGCCAGCAGACCGCGAAGAATGTGTTCCTGTTCCAGGGTGGCGGCTTCGTGCGCAAGGGGCTGGAGGCATGGTTCACCGTCCTCATTGAAGCGATCTGGGGCAAGCGGCGGATCATGGAGGTCTATCTGAACGTCGCGGAAACCGGCATCGGCACCTATGGCGTGCAGGCGGGCGCGATACGCTATTTCCACCATGGCGCCGACAAGCTGACCCGCGCCGAAGCCGGCCGCATCGCCGCCGTCCTGCCCCTTCCCAAGAAGCGCGCCGCGGTAGCGCCGAGCGGCTTCACCCGTCGCTACGGCAATTCGATCTCCGCCCGGATCGGCGTGGTGCAGCGGGACGGGCTGGATGGGTGTTTGAAATGAGTCAACAAAAAGAGGCGCGGATCGCTCCGCGCCTCTCTTAATGCTTGCTGGTTGGGTCAGGCTTACAAGCCGACCGTCACCGTTCCCATGACCGTGCGCGGCGAGCCGACCGTGAAGTTCGGATTGGCGCCAGTAATGCCGTTGAGCGTACCCGCATTGATCTGGGTGCTGATGTTGCCGAAATAGAATTTGTTGAACAGGTTCATCACGTTGAGCTGGAAGAACGTCTTCTTCATGCCCCATTGGGCCAGGCTGAAGCGAGCATCCAGATCGACCAGCGTATAGCTGGGCACCTTCACGTCATTCACGTCGGTGGCAAAGCGGCTGCCGACATATTTGACCTGCGAACCGATGGACACCGGACCGACATCCACCTGCGCACGGCCGCCGACCATCCAGTCGGGCGTTTCGGTGACGCGCTTGCCGGCCGTCGGCGCGACGATCGGAGCGCCCACCGCCGTGCAACCAATGGCGGCGTTCACCGCCGTACAATTGCCGAGGCGGATATCATCCTGCAAGCGACTGTGGTTGTAGGATGCGAAGGTATAAAGCGTCAGTTCCTTCATCGGCTGATAGGCGATGTTGGCGTCCACACCATATGCCTTCACCTTGCCGACGTTGCGATCGACCGAAATGCCCTGATCCGCGTCGAAGGAGGTCACGATCCGGTTCTTGAAGCCGATATACCAGGTCGTCACCTGCGCCTGGATCTTCGACGAGGTATAGCGTGCACCCAGGTCGAAGGAGTCCGTCGTTTCCGGCGTCACATCGACGATCGGCGCGCGATAGAGATTGTCCGTACGCGGCGAGGACATACCCTTTGCGTAGCTCCAGAAGATGCCTGCTTCCGGCGTGAAATTATACGTCAAACCAACGTTGGGCAGCACCTTGTTATATTTATAGTTGGCCTTGAACGGTGCGTAGAGAGCGTTGGCAGGATAAGGCGGAACCGCCGTCGGCGGCACGATCACCAACTGGCTGGCCGGCTGGCTGGTGCAGGTCGCAAAGGCGCCCGTCACCTGCTGATAGCAATGATTGTCCAGATCGCGCTTGAAGAAGGGCGCACGCACGCCGATTTCGACACGCAGCTTTTCGTCCATGAACTTGCCGACATACTGGCCGGCAATCTGGTTGAGCAAGGCGATCGAGGTACGGTCACGCTGCTGCATCTGGAAACCGTCGGCGTTCAGCACCGGTCGGCCGTTGCGGCCACCGAACACATTTTCCGGGGAGCCGTTCGAAGTCAGGAAGCCCCACTCGCCGGTCTGGCGATGCTTCGCACGGTCGAACGTATAGGCCAGACGCACGCGATGTTCGGGCGTGATGTCCCAGATCAGCGACGCCAGCGCCGTATAACGATTGGTGTTGGTGTTGTTCGGCGTGTAGAAACCGATCGTGTCGTTCGTATCACCATCGCCGTTATAGTCGACGCCGGTAGCCTGCGATCCTCTTATCAGGGCGTTGTTCTCGGCCATCGCGGTGAACCCGCCGCCATTAGCCAACGTATAGGAGTAGGCGCCGTCCAGCGTGAAGATCAGGCTGTCGGTCAGCGTGTAACGCGAATTGAAACGCACGTTGCCGGTGTTCGACGGGTTGATGCGCACACCATAATAGTTGGTGCAACCCGCGACGGGCGTATTGCAGACCGCGTCATTTTCGAAGGAGAAAAGCCTGTCCTGCTGGGCATCGCTCAGGTTCAGGACCAGCGGGTTGGCGGCAGAAATAGCGGTCGCAGCCGGGATCGTGGGCGCGCCGAACAGCGTGCGCATGTCATTCACGCTGGGATTGCGGTAGAAATTGTTCCGGTTGACGTTCCAATGCCCTGCCAGAGAGATGAAATCGCCCTCTGTCCCCAGCGGCTGGTAGATGCGGATATTATATTGCTGCTTTTCCGTTTTACCGGGGCCCTTGAAATTGTCGTTACGGGCGGTGCTGGCCGATGCGAGCAGTTTGGTGCCCCAGGGTCCGATCGCGCCGGTTTCAATCATGCCGAACAGGCGGAAATAATCATATCTGCCAGCCGAACCCGACATCAGCACGCCGAAATCGTCGCTCGGCACCTTTGTGCGGAGGTTGACAGTGCCGCCCGATGACGAAGCCGTCGGGCTATCGACATCGGTCGCACCCAGGTTGACGTTGACCTGCTCGATGATTTCTGGGTCGATCACCTGATTCGAGTAGATGGCGTAGTTGCCCGAATCGTTCAGCTGAAAGCCGTCGAGGGTAAAGGATATGCGATTGCCGTCGAAGCCACGGATACGCAGGTTGCCGCCGGCTGAACCATAGGGGTCGGACTGGGTGAAGTTGACGCCCGGCACCAGATTGAGCGAACTCAAGACGGTCTGTCCCGCCGACTGGCGAGCGATGATTTCCTGCGTCAGAACGGCGCGAGCCTTAGTCGATACGGGAATGACGATCCCTTCGACGCCATCCGACGACTTCGCGCCGGTAACAACGATCGTATCTTCGAAATCGATCGAACCCGTCGACTGCGCAAATGCAGCGTTCGGAATGGCAACCGCGAGAACCGCGGCGCTGCCCATTAGAAACTGTTTCATGTGACCCTTGTCCCTTTTCAAGAGTGACGCTTCGCGCCCTAAAGTCCCGCTCTTTCAAGCCGGTGCCGCCTGTGACGGCTTCTGGCGACGCCCCTGTGATGGTCTGATTGCAATATTGTTACAATGCACCGCAATGATCGGTGCACTCCTGCCCCGCCCCGGGCCGGCATCCGGCGAGACATTGCACATGCACTCATAATATATTGAAATTTAACGATTATTAGACTGTCAATTTAAGCAGTTTAACAGTGGTGCAATTTTGCAACGCGGCGGGAATTTTTGTGCGCCGCGGGAACAAGTATGAAAAAGGGGCCGGCATTGGATGCCGGCCCCTCGCCTTTTCCGAAAGACTGATCGAAATCAGGCCGCGTCTTCGGCCCGCTTCTTGTTGTCGCTGAATACGCGAATCGGCTCCTTGGTCCCGGCGACGACATCCTTGTCGACCACGACCTCGCCCACGCCTTCCATCGAAGGCAGGTCGAACATGGTGTCGAGCAGGATCGCCTCCAGGATCGAGCGCAGGCCCCGCGCGCCGGTCTTGCGCTCGATCGCCTTCTTGGCGATGGCGGTCAGTGCATCGTCAGTGAAGCTGAGTTCGACATTCTCCATATCGAACAGTTTCTGATATTGCTTCACCAGCGCATTCTTCGGCTCGACCAGGATCTTGACCAACGCCGAGACATCCAGATCCTCCAGCGTCGCGATGACAGGCAGACGGCCGACAAACTCGGGGATCAGACCGAATTTCAGCAGATCTTCCGGCTCGCTCTGACGCAGCAGCTCGCCGGTCTTGCGTTCCTCGGGCGCTGCGACATGGGCGCCGAAACCGATCGACTTGGCTTCCAGACGATCGCCGATGATCTTTTCCAGACCCGCGAAGGCGCCGCCGCAGATGAACAGGATGTTGGTCGTGTCGACCTGAAGAAATTCCTGCTGCGGGTGCTTGCGGCCACCCTGCGGCGGAACCGAGGCGGTGGTGCCTTCCATCAGCTTGAGCAACGCCTGCTGCACGCCCTCGCCCGACACGTCGCGCGTGATCGACGGGTTTTCCGCCTTGCGGCTGATCTTGTCGATTTCGTCGATATAGACGATGCCGCGCTGCGCCTTCTCGACATTATAATCGGACGCCTGGAGCAGCTTGAGGATGATATTCTCCACATCCTCGCCGACATAGCCCGCCTCGGTCAGGGTCGTGGCGTCGGCCATGGTGAAGGGCACGTCGAACGTCTTGGCCAGCGTCTGCGCCAGCAGCGTCTTGCCGCAGCCGGTCGGACCGACAAGCAGGATGTTCGACTTTGCCAGTTCAACCTCGCCCGGCTTGGAACCATGGTTGAGGCGCTTGTAATGATTATGGACCGCGACCGACAACACGCGCTTGGCGCGATTCTGGCCGATCACATAGTCGTCGAGCACGTCGCAGATTTCCTGCGGGGTCGGCACGCCGCCATCCTTCTTGCCGACGAGACCGCCCTTGGTCTCCTCGCGGATGATGTCGTTGCACAGTTCCACGCACTCGTCGCAGATGAACACGGTCGGCCCCGCGATCAGCTTACGCACCTCATGCTGCGACTTGCCGCAGAAGGAGCAGTAAAGCGTGCTTTTCGAATCCGAACCGGTAAGCTTAGTCATTCGCCATTCTCTCTTCCCCCCCGGCCAACAGATACCAGAACCACGTCCGGCGAGGGATTTTCTGGTCCAAAGGTTATCCTAGACCGCGGTGCGCCCGTTCCACAAGGGGAGAAAGTGGGGCACCACGGTAAAGATAGCCTTTAGCCCTCATTGGTTTCCGCAGCGGCAGGCCGGCGATCGAACACTTCATCGACCAGACCGAACGCCTTGGCTTCGTCCGCTTCAAGGAAGGTGTCGCGATCCATCGCTTTCTCGACCTCTTCCAGTGTCCGGCCCGTATATTGCACGTAAAGATCGTTAAGGCGGCGGCGAATCCGAAGGATTTCCTTGGCCTGAATCTCGATGTCGGACGCCATGCCCTGCGCGCCGCCAGACGGCTGGTGGACCATGATGCGGGCGTTGCTGAGCGCGATGCGCTTGCCCGGCTCGCCAGCAGCCAGCAGGAAACTGCCCATCGAGGCAGCCTGGCCGATGCACACGGTGCCGACCTGCGGACGGATATATTTCATCGTGTCGTGGATCGCCATGCCGGACGTCACCACGCCGCCCGGCGAGTTGATGTACATCCAGATGTCCTTCTTCGGATTTTCCGATTCGAGGAACAGCAGCTGGGCAACGATCAGCGAGGCCATATGGTCCTCGACCTGGCCGGTCACGAAGATGATCCGTTCACGCAACAGGCGCGAATAGATGTCGAAGCTCCGCTCACCGCGGTTCGACTGTTCGATGACGATGGGGACCAGCGCGGCCATGGGATCGGACATGATATCGGTCATTGTGCTCTTTCAGAGTGGTTGCTTTTGCCCAGCCCCTACATCGGCACAAATGGCGAATGGTTCAAGGGGCTTGCCGGTCAGAGATGAAGGTCAGTCGCGGCGCGCGAAATCGGAAGGGGCGCGGAAGGCCAGATAGGCCAGCCGCCGCACCTCTCGCCGACCGCGCACCACCGTGTCCAGAATCAGGCCGCACATCATCGACAAGGTGGCGAGGATCATGAGGCCCGTCACCAGGATCGCGGTCGGGAAACGCGGCACCAGGCCGGTCTGGATGTAGGTCACGATCAGCGGCGCCACCAGCCCCAGCCCCAGCGCCGCCAGGAAGGCCGCGATGATGCCGAAGAAGAGCACCGGCCGCTCGATGCGATAAAGGGTGACGATCGTCCGCAGGATGCGGAAGCCATCGCGATAGGTGCTGAGCTTGCTGACCGACCCTTCGGGCCGCGCGCCATAGCTGGTCATGACTTCCGATACCGGCATCGCCAGTTCGAGCGCATGGACGCTGATCTCAGTCTCGATCTCGAACCCGGCCGAGAGGACCGGGAAGCTTTTGACGAAACGGCGGGAAAAGACGCGATAGCCCGACAATATGTCGGTGAAGCTGCGCCCGAACAGCTGTTTCAGAAGGCCGGTAAGCGCCCAGTTGCCGAAGCGATGGCCGCGCCGATAGGCCGCCTCCACCTCGTCGCGGCGGCACCCGACCACCATGTCGAGATTATCCTCCAGCATGGCGGCGATCATCGCCGGGGCGGCGGCGGCTTCATAGGTCGCGTCGCCATCGGCCATGACATAGATATCGGCGTCGACGTCTGCGAACATGCGGCGCACGACATGCCCTTTGCCCTGCTGGCTCACCCGGCGGACAATCGCGCCCGCGCCGGCGGCGAGCTCGCGGCTGCCATCGTTGCTGTTATTGTCGAAGACATAGATGTCGGCGCCCGGCAGCGCGCGGCGGAAATCCTCCACCGTCTGCACGATCGCGCCTGCTTCATTATAGCAGGGCAGGATCACCGCGACGCGCGGGGCCGCTGCAATGGGTGCAGTGCCCACGCTTTCACCGGTCCCCTGTTCGCCGGTCACTGGCGGAAATTCCTTCATCGTCGCAACTGGCCCCTGCCCTTCATGTCGCCTGCATGGGACAACATGATTAATATTCCCTCTGCCATGCCGACCGCATAATGAAAAGCGCCCGCGCTTCCCATGGAAGCCGGGCGCTCATCATAGCTGGTCAGGCGGCCTTATTCGGCCTTGGCGGCAGCCTTCTTCGCAGGCGCCTTCTTCTTGGGCTTTTCTTCAGCAGCAGCGTCCTCGGCGACGGCCTCGTCCTTCTTGGCGGCTGGCTTCTTGGCGGCCGGCTTCTTGGCGGGCGCTTCCTCGGCGGCCGGAGCAGCTTCGGTCGCCGTTTCGGCTTCCGCTTCGGCGGGCTCGGCCGCCTTCTTCTTGGGAGCAGCCTTCTTGGCCTTGGGCTTTTCGTCATGATCATGATCATGGTCATGACCACAGCCCGGACCATGGACGTGAGGCTTCAGGTCGCCATCTTCGGCCTCAATCGCGGCTTCCAGCTCCTCGCGGGTCACGGCGCGGTCAGTGACTTCGGCCTTGTCGAACAGGAAGTCTACGACCTTGTCCTCATAGAGGGGCGCGCGCAGCTGGGCGGCCGCCATCGGGTCCTGACGCACATATTGCACGAAGCGCTCGCGATCCTGCGGGCTGTACTGCTGCGCGGCCTGCATGATCAGACGGTTCATTTCCTGGTCGGAAACGGTCACGCCATTGGCCTGGCCGATTTCCGACAGGAGCAGGCCCAGACGGACGCGACGCACGGCGATGGCGCGATAATCGTCCTTCTCGGCTTCCATTTCCTTGAGGGCCGCTTCGGGATCTTCCTCATGGCCGGCCTCGTGCTGAAGCTGCGCCCAGATCTGGTTGAATTCGGCTTCCACCATGCTCGGCGGCACGTCGAAGTCGTGCGAAGCGGCGAGCTGGTCGAGCAGCTTGCGCTTCATGTGGGTGCGGGTGAGGCCGTTATGCTCCTGTTCGATCTGCCCCTTGAGCAGTTCGTTCAGCTTCTCCAGGCTTTCCAGACCCAGCGACTTGGCGAAATCATCGTCCAGCTTGGGCTTGTCGCCGTCCAGCACCGACTTGACGGTCACATCGAAGGTCGCGGCCTTGCCGGCCAGATGCTCCGCGCCATAATCTTCGGGAAAAGTGACCTCGATGGTCTTTTCCTCACCTTTCTTCACGCCGGTCAGTTGATCCTCGAAACCGGGGATGAACTGTCCCGAGCCGAGCTTCAGGCGAATGTCCTGGGCGCTGCCGCCCTCGAACGCCTCGCCGTCGACCTTGCCGACGAAATCGATGACCAGCGTGTCGCCCTCGGCGGCGGCATGATCGTCGGCCTGCTCTTCAAGCGCGCCCTGCTGGGTGGCGATGCGGCCGGCGGCTTCGGCGACCTGGGCGTCGGCGACGTCCACGGTCAGACGCTCCAGCTTCAGGCCCTCGACGCTGGGCGCCGCGATTTCGGGCAGCACTTCCAGCTCGACCTTGACTTCGGCATCCTTGCCGAACTCGAAATTCTCGTCCAGTTCGACCGACGGCTGCATCGCGGGGCGCAGCTTCTGGTCGGCGATCAGCTTCTGGATGCTTTCCTGGATCGAATTGTTGAGCGCGTCGCGCTGGAGCGATTCCCCATGCATCTTCTTGACGAGGTTGGCGGGCACCTTGCCGGGGCGGAAGCCGGGCATACGCACCTGCGGCGCAATCGCCTTCACTTCCTTTTCCACGCGGGCGTCGATATCCTTCGACGTGATGGTCACGGTGTAGGCGCGCTTCAGGCCCTCGTTCAACGTCTCGACAGTCTGCATCTCTTCTCTCAAACGCTTTCTTCAGCTGAATTTCGGTGGCTTGGCCGCAGGCGGCTCTCTGGTGCGGGCGAAGGGACTCGAACCCCCACATCTTGCGATACCAGAACCTAAATCTGGCGCGTCTACCAGTTTCGCCACGCCCGCATCGGTCGCCGGTCGGCGCGGCATAGAGAAAAGCGCGCGCAGAGGCAAGGGATAGTGAGAACGGGCACGGAACCGGCCGCGCAGGCCAAGCGTAGCGTCTCTATAAGACAAAGGAGAGACAGCGATGGCCACCCGCCCCGACACCACGCCCGACGGCATTCCCCCACCCGACAGAATCGAGCCGCAGTCGCCTGACGAGGCGCCCCCGCCCGATCTGCCGGTCGAAACGCCAATGACCGAACCCGACGAGATCACGCCGGTCGGCCCCGATTACGACCAGCCCGATCGCGCCCCTACCGAGCTTCCGCCGCCCGACTGAGCAACGAAAAGTGCTTCGACCACCGCTTATCCACAATAAATTTGCCCGGCACCGGAATATTTTGGTTGATCGCTAAAAATATGGCCCCCTGACGGCTGGACAGCCCCCTGCATCCATGATTGAACTATGACAAATAAAAGAAATCGGGAGAGGCGCGGCTGACAAATAAGGGGGTCAACGTGCAACGGGTTCGCGCCAAGCTGGAATGGTTCAAGACGGTCATCCTGCCGCAGGAAGCGGCCCTTCGCGGTCGGCTTCGCAGGATACTTCCTTCCACCCATGAACTGGAAGACATGGTCGCAGAGGTCATGGCCCGCGCCTATGCCACGGAAAATTGGGAAAATGTCACGACCGGCCGGGCCTATCTCTTCACCATCGCCCGCAACCTCGTCATCGACACCGCCCGCCGCAACAAAGTGGTGAGTTTCGAGACGATCGCCGACCTGGAACTGCTGGGGGGGGAGAATACTATCGAGGCGCAGCTCCACGCCCGCGAAGCGCTGCGCCAGGTCGAAACGATCGTCGAGTCGCTCCCACCGCAATGCCGCCGCGTCTTCATTCTCCGCCGCATCCACGAAAAATCGATGCTGGAAATAGCGGAGGAGATGTCGCTGTCCGTCTCTACAGTTGAAAAACATCTGGCCAAAGCAATCGCAATAGTTATGCGGGCCTGGGCGGAACGTGAGGAAACGGACTTCGAACGTGCAGGCGTCGGGACCAGGGTCAAGCTGCGGGAACAGGGACGCGATAGAAGCGGAAGCCGCGCGCCTGCTGGCCAGGCTTAACAGCGACCCCACCCCACAAGACGAAGCCGAAATCTGCGAATGGATCGACGCTGATCCACGCCACGCCGTCGCCTTCGCCCGCGCCGAAGCCGCCTGGGAAGCCACCGAGCGGCTCAAGAGCGCAGCCGCCGACGTCACGCTGCCACCGCTTGCGGCCATCGTCAGCGAAGAGCAGCAGCGCCGCCTCTCGCGCAACATCATGGTGGCCGCCGCCGTCGCGGTCATGCTCTTCATCGTCGCCGCAATCGTCACCGTCCGCACCTTCAGCGGGGTCGAGCGCTACCAGACGGACATCGGCCAGATGCGCGACATCGCGCTCGACGATGGCTCCGTCCTGCATCTCAACAGCGACAGCGAGGCGGAGGTCCGCTTCACCGATCATGGCCGCAAGGTGCGCATCCTGAAGGGCGAAGCCTCCTTCGATGTCGCCCATGACCCGGAACGCCCCTTCGATGTCGAGGCGCGCGCCGCGCTCATTCGCGCAGTCGGCACCGCCTTCAACGTGCGAATGCGCCCGTCGCTGATCGAGCTGACCGTCACCCATGGCACCGTGACGGTCCATTCGGGCAACAGCGTCCAGCAGCGGGTCAGCGCGGGCAGCGGGGCCGTCATCCAGCCGCGCAGCATCGCCCTCACGCGCCTTGGCCCCAAGCTGATCGACCAGCGCACCGCCTGGCGCGAACAGATGGTCGAACTGGACGGCGAGACGATCGACCAGGCAGCGGGCGAGTTCAACCGCTACCGCACGGCGCCCATTCTGATCGGCGACACCCGGGTTTCGTCGCTGCGGATCGGTGGCCGTTTCCGCACCACCGACAGCCGCGAATTTCTGTCCGCCCTGCAACTCAGCCTGCCGATCCGCGTGGTGAATGGCGAGGACGGGTCGGTTATGCTGCTCTATCGCGACGAAGAAGAAAAACCGGCCGAAGCGGCCAATGCCGCTGCCGAGTGATCAGCCCAATAATTCGCGCACCAGTTCGGGCACCAGCTTGCTTGCCGGTCCCATCCGGCTTTCCTCGAAATAAAAGCTGCCCGCCGATGGATCGAGATTGAGTTCCAGCGTGCGCGCGCCGACATGGCGGGCGGTCTGGACGAAACCCGCCGCCGGATAGACGGCGCCAGACGTGCCGATCGACACGAAGAGGTCGGCGGCGCGCAACGCCGCATCGATCCGGTCCATTTCATAGGGCATCTCGCCGAAGAAGACGATGTCGGGCCGCAGAGCCGGCCGACTGCATCCATCGCAGACCGATGCCGGCGGCAAAGGATTGCCCCATATAACCGCCTTGCCGCAGGCGGCGCACAGTGCGGAATTCAGTTCACCGTGCATGTGGAGCAACCGCCTGGCCCCGGCCCGTTCGTGTAGATCGTCGACATTCTGCGTCACGATCAGCAATTCGCCGTCCCACGCCCGGTCGAGCGCCGCCAGCGCCTCATGCGCGGCATTGGGCACCACTTCGACCAGCTTCGCGCGTCGCTCGTCATAGAAGCGGTGCACCAGTTCAGCATTGCGCGCCAATGCCTCGGGCGTGCAGACATCCTCCACCCGATGCCCTTCCCATAGCCCGTCCGGGCCGCGAAAGGTCGCCAGCCCGCTTTCCGCGGAAATGCCGGCGCCGGTCAGGATGACGATGTTGCGAATATCCCCGATCATGGGTGCAGCGTAGCGATGGAAGCGCGACTTCGCCAGCCTTACGCTACCAGCTTGCGCGCCCGTTCGCGCCAGGTTTCGGCGAGCACATTCATGCCCGCGAGCGCCCGGACCGCATCGGGATCGGCCTTGTGACCGCCGCTGATCAACAGGCGGAATACGCGCGCGATCGACCAGTCGGGCAAAGGCCGATCCAGCAAGTCCATGGTCATGCCGGCCTGCGCCTCCCCTTCGCGGATGACGCGGAAATAAATGCCGCAACGGCCCGTCTGCACGATCGTCGCCATGACGTCGCGCGCGCCGAAACGATGGTCGAGCTTCCAGCAGGGCTGGCGGCCATGGCTCACTTCCACGACCGCGCTGCCCAGCGAAAAGCGGTCGCCCAGGCACATATCCTCCTCGGTCATGCCGCGCGAGGCGATATTTTCGCCAAAGGCGCCGGGCGCGTCGAGGAGCGGCTGGCCCGGCTTGCGTTCACGCCACCAGCCATAATGATCCTGCGGATAGAGATGGATCGCCTTGTCCGGGCCGCCATGATGGATGCGGTCGGCCACGATATTGCCCTCAAACCCTTCCCAACCGATCCGCACCGGTCCTGCGACAGGCGTCTTGGCGATGGCGCTATAGTCGTCGCCGCGAAACGGGACAGGCATGCCGACCAGCAATGCGTCGATGGTCATATGGGGCGTGGTCATGCGCTACCCATGCCACGCCTTCGCGCGATGTGCGATGGCCGATCCATAGCGAGTGGCGTCAGGCGCAGCTGAGTTCGGAGCCGAGTTTCAGCACTTCGCCGCCGCTGTCGGCCTTGATGAGATAGGCAGGGTCCTGCGGCGAGCCGTTGCGACGGATGAGCGACCCTTCGATCCTGCGCTCCACATGACGATCGAATCGTTCGGCAACGCGCCCTCGGCCGACGCCTTGCCCCCAATTCCACCTGACCCGCGTTCCCGTACGGAATGTCTCGGTCATCAGGGCACCCTTTCCTCGCTGAAGGCAATCGCGTCGGCCGTTTCCCGGCCCCGCGAAGGCAGAATTCCCAAGGGTTTGACTGGTTCCCTTGGGTTTTCGTCACTCTTGGGCTAAGGGGCGCCGATGGATGCATCCGGCCTTCGCGTCGCCCTGTTCAGCGGCAATTATAATTATGTTCGGGATGGCGCGAACCAGGCGCTCAACCGCTTCGTCAACTATCTGCTGAAGCAGGGCGCGACCGTGCGCGTCTATTCGCCAACCACCAGCACGCCCGCCTTCGAACCGGCCGGCGACCTTGTCAGCGCCCCGTCCTTCGCCGTGCCGGGACGCAAGGAATATCGCGTGCCCTATCGGCTGTCGGCAGCGCTGCGCCGCGATCTCAGAACCTTCCGGCCCAATCTGGTCCATGTGGCCAGCCCCGATCCGCTTTGCCACCGGGCGGTCAGCTGGGCGCGCGACCATGGCCTGCCCACCGTCGCGTCGGTCCACACAAGGTTCGAAACCTATCCGCGCTATTATGGCCTCGCTTTTCTGGAGCCGCTGATCGAATCGCTCCTTCGCCGATTCTATCGCCGTTGTGACGCGATCGTGGCGCCGTCCGAATCAATGGCACAGCTGCTGCGCGAACAGCGGATGAGCTATGACGTCGGCATCTGGACCCGCGGCATCGACCGGGAGATATTCAACCCGGAACGCCGCGACCTTGGCTGGCGGCGATCGCTGGGCATTGCCGACGACGTGCCCGTCATCGGCTTCATCGGACGGCTGGTGATGGAAAAGGGGCTGGACGTCTTTTCCGACACGATCGACCGGCTGACCGAGCGGCATGTGTCGCACAAAGTGCTGGTCGTGGGCGAAGGCCCCGCGCGCGAATGGTTCCAGAACCGGCTGCCGCAGGCGGCCTTCACCGGTTTCCAGATGGGGCCGGAACTGGGCCGCGCGGTCGCCAGCATGGACATGCTGTTCAACCCCTCCGTCACGGAAACCTTCGGCAATGTGACGCTGGAAGCGATGGCGTGCGGCCTGCCGACCGTGGCCGCGCGGGCGACGGGCAGCGAAAGCCTTGTCACCGAAGGCGTCACCGGCCGACTGATCCGGCCCGGCGCGATCGGCGACTTCGCCGACGCGCTCCAGCACTATTGCGAAGATAGGCCAGCGCGCGCCGCCGCCGGCCAGGCGGCGCAGGCGCGCGCCGAGCGCAATGGCTGGGACCAGGTCAACCAGGCGCTGGTCGACACCTATCTGCGCGTCATCCGCCAGCGCGCGCAGGGCATGGTGCCGCGTTCCAGCCCTGTTCCCTGATCGGCTCTGCCACCCTATATCGGGCGTAATGGCCGACCTTTTCGCTCCCGACGACCTGCCCTCCACCGACGCGCCGGCAGATATTGCCCCGCTCGCCGACCGGCTGCGCCCGCGCACGCTGGCCGATGTCGTGGGGCAGGAGCATCTGACCGGTCCCGACGGCGCGATCGGCCGGATGGTGGCGGCGGGCCGCCTCTCCTCGATTATCTTCTGGGGGCCGCCCGGCACCGGCAAGACGACCATTTCGCGCCTGCTGGCCGACGCCGTGGCGATGCGCTTCGAGCCCATCTCCGCCGTCTTTTCCGGGGTCGCCGATCTAAAGAAGCTGTTCGCTGCCGCGAAAGACCATGCAAGGCGTGGCGAAAAGACGTTGCTCTTCGTTGACGAAATCCATCGCTTCAACCGCGCGCAACAGGATGGTTTCCTGCCCTTCGTCGAGGATGGGACGGTCACTCTGGTCGGCGCGACCACGGAAAATCCCAGTTTCGAGTTGAACGCGGCCCTCCTGTCGCGCGCGCAGGTGCTGATCCTGCGGCGGCTGGATGCGGCCGCGCTGGAAGCATTGCTGGACCGGGCCGAGGCGTTGACCGAGCGCCCCCTGCCCCTCGACACAGCGGCGCGCGAGGCTCTGCTCGCCAGCGCGGACGGGGACGGCCGCTTCCTGCTCAACCAGGTCGAAACCCTCTATTCGATCGACATAGCGGCGCCGCTCGATCCGGCGGGCCTGTCCGCCCTCCTCCACCGCCGCGTCGCCGTCTATGACAAGGATCGGGAGGGGCATTACAACCTCATTTCCGCGCTGCATAAGTCGCTGCGCGGGTCCGACCCGCAGGCTGCACTTTATTATATGGCGCGGATGCTGACGGCGGGAGAGGAACCGCTCTATGTGCTGCGCCGTCTGGTCCGTTTCGCGACCGAGGATATCGGCCTTGCCGATCCGCAGGCGGTGGTCCAGTGCCTGGCCGCCAAGGACGCCTATGAATTTCTCGGCAGTCCCGAAGGGGAAATGGCGATCGTGCAGGCCTGCCTCTATTGCGCGACCGCGCCCAAGTCGAATGCGGCCTATATGGCGATGAAGGCGTCCTTCAAATCGGCGCGCGACACCGGATCGCTGATGCCGCCCATGAACATCGTCAACGCCCCGACCAAGCTGATGAAGCAGGTCGGCTATGGCAAGGGCTACCAATATGATCATGACGCGGATCAGGGCTTTTCCGGCGCCAATTATTGGCCGGAAGAGATGACGCCGCAGACCTTCTACAGCCCCACCGATCGCGGGTTCGAGGCCCGCATCGCCGAGCGCATCGCCTATTGGAACAGGCTGCGGAAGGAGCGCGGGGCCGCGTGACCCCCCGGTTCGCGCGCTTCGCCGCGATCGACTGGTCCGGGGCCAAGGGGATGCGGCACAAGGGGATCGCCGTGGCCCTTTGCGAGACGGGAGACGCGGCTCCGCGCCTTGTCCCGGCACCGGGCGGCATCTGGTCGCGGCAGGGCGTCGCCGGCTGGCTGCTCGAAGCGGCCGCTCAGGCGCCCACCCTGTTCGGCTTTGACTTCAGCTTTGCGCCCCCCTTCGTCTCGCGCGGCGCCTATCTGCCCGGCGACCCGGCGCCGGAGGATGGCCCGGCCTTCTGGGCCTATGTCGAGGCCATTTGCGATGACCCGGATCTGGGCGCGGCGAGCCTGCTGGAGGTCGCCCATCGCCGCCATTTCTATTTCGGCAAGGCGGACGGGGTGAAGGCCGGATTCATGCATAATCGCGCTTGCGAGGCGCACTATAATGCGGGCGGCGGCGGCAAGCCGTCGACCGTCTATGACGCGATCGGCGCTGCGCAAGTCGCCAAGGCGAGCTTTGCCGGGATGCGGATGCTGAATCAGGTATGCGCCCATGTGCCGGTGTGGCCGTTCGATCCCGTGCCCGCCACCGGATCGCTGATCGTCGAAATCTATACCAGCATCGCCGCGCGCGCCGCCGGCCGGCCCAAGGGGCGCAGCAAGATGCGTGATCCTGCTGCGCTGAACGCGGCGCTGGAGACTTTGGGGTCGCGAGGATATGCCGGCTCCATGCCCGACGATCATGGCGCGGACGCGATCGTGACCGCCGCCTGGATGCGAAAAGCGGCGCTGCGTTCCGAACTTTGGACACCACCACAGCTGACGACGCAAATCGCGCGAACTGAGGGCTGGACCTTCGGCGTGATCTGATAGTAAGGGCGTCGAACTCGAAACGGTGCGCCGGATTAGCACAGCGGTAGTGCAGCGGTTTTGTAAACCGAAGGTCGGGGGTTCGATCCCCTCATCCGGCACCAGCATTTCCGGGCTTTTAGCCCTCTTCACATCATGGTTCGAAGGTGCGCTTGAACCTTCACCAAGTCAAGGCTTCAGCCGCGTTCGCGAGAAACGACGGCGAAAATCTTCCATAAACACGCTCAGTGATTCGACTGTCAGTATGGCCAAGGAACTGAGCAATCTGAGAAAATGGCGTGTTTGCCTCTGCCATCCACACGGCAGCGCTGTGCCTCATCATGTGTGGGGTGGCTGTCAGCCCAGCCCTACGCGATGCGGCCCTGAAGCCGTTCTTGATTGAAGCAACCCTTTCCCTGCCATGCTCGATCACATAGTCCGACAGGGCACCATTCTGAGCCTCCTCAAGCGCCGCGCGAAGCTGGCCATTCATTGGCACGGTCGCCCGGTATTTACTCGTCTGCACCCGCTCATGCGGGTTCAGAATGATGACGTTTCGATCAAAGTCGACCCGATCCCATGTCAGATCCAGCAATGCATTGGTGCGCGCGCCGGTGCCGACTGCCAGTTGCAGGAACAGCTTGATATGCCATAGCCATTCTTGGCGCTGTGATTCTGTCTCTGGCCTTCTGCTCGGATGATGGCGCCAGGGATCAGGCAGAGCAGACAACGCGCTCCAGCGAGGCTCTGGCGAACGCGGCAAGTGGTGCTGTCAATGAAGTGCTGACACAGGCGCAAGCTGAAACCGCGATCGACGCCGCTACGGCCGCCGCACAAGAGGAAGTTGGAAATGCGCAAGACCCTGATGCTGTTCGTCGCGCTGTCGCTTTGCGGGTGTGCCAGCAGAAAGCCTATTCTCAGTCTGCCGCCTGCCAGGTGCTCAAGCCTCATCCCTGACGCCTACAAGGTTCCTGTCGCGGGCGCTGATATTCCAGACGCGGGAAGCAATTGGGAGGAAGCGGCCAAGGCGTGGGCCAGTGCATTCGTTGCGCAGTCGGGGCAGCTTGAGAAGGCCTCTGACCGGCTGTCCACCACCATCGAGATTTTCGAGCGGTGCGAGAAGCTGGTTAATGAGGCTAGGGAGTAAATACGCGGGGCAGTGGGCGCTCAATTCGCCCTCGCCATCCTCGTCCTGATCGTCGCCGGTATAACGCTCTATTTGTGGGCCATGAGCCAGCACAACGCCAGATGGGACCGGCTCTGCGCTGGCGAATAGCCTTTCTGCTTGACCGATGGCCAACCATTGCCCGATGTGTGGCGGATCTAACGGGGGTTCTCAGGCTGCATGTCCTTCTTTTCGCTCGACGATATTGATCGCATTTCCACAATTTTCTTCTCTGGGATGGGGCGGGACACCGCTTGGGATGAAGTAAAGGGTTTGACACTCGCCCTTCCGGATTGGTTTATTCCGGATTTGGATCCTTTCTCGCCAGAATACTATGATCAGCAAATGCGCCTTTGGAAGGCGATCGCGGGCGAAGAACGCGACTACAAACCGGAGCTCGACGAACTGATGGTCGAGAGCACCCACGACGTTATCAGGCACCCCGGCTATTATCGCTGGCGTCATGAAGGAGCGGTCAAGGATGCTGGAAACCATATTCGCGGGGCAGGCGCTATCCTCGCCAATAGCAATCTACGCGCCGGCCAGTGGGCACTCGAGTATGGCGCAGGGTATGGGTTGATCGCTCTGAATTTGGCGCGACTAGGCGTCCATGTTGATACGGTCGACATCGCACCAGAGTTCTGCGATTTCGTCCAAAGTCAGGCCGATTTTTATAAAGTGCCCCTGACGCCGTTCAACATGGAGTTCGGCGGTACGCCGCGCGAGGGCCAGCAGTACGACTTGATATATTTTTTCGAAAGTTTCCACCACTGCTCCGACATTCCCAAGCTGCTTCGCAATGTGAAGCGGCTGCTGTCACCGAGCGGACGAGTCATACTCGCGGGAGAGCCGATCCATTCTGGGCCAAGCCCGGCTATTCCGTACCCTTGGGGCCTTCGCCTTGACGCGCCAACCGTAGCCGTCATTCGTCGCAGAAACTGGTTTGAGCTAGGATTCACCGACCCGTTCATCCTCGACGTGTTCAAGCGACATGGTTTCCGCGGGCAGCATATGCACGGCATGTCGGAGTTTGACCGGGGTTTTGTCTTCGAGCGCTCCACGCTCCCGATCGAGTTAGCGTCCAGCGCATCCGACGATCTACTCGACGATGGCTGGCACTCGGCCGATTCCGGCGGGCGCTGGACCAAGGGGCGTGCATCAGTCGCGCTTCACACCCGCGAGGGCTTCAGCGCGCTGGACATTCATGTGACGAACCATCACACAATCGAGCGACTGGCTACTTTCCGCTATGGGGATGCGGAAGTGTCTACCGTTCTTCTTCCTGGCCAGCGCGCCATTGTATCAATCGATGCTGCTGAGAAAGCTGATCATCTGGTGATCGAATGTGACCCGGTTGTGCCTGCGAGGGTCAATCCTCAGTCAGGCGACACGCGGCAACTTGGCGTGCATGTCAGACAAATCGAATATCAGGCTTGAACAGGCATGATGGAATTTAATGCGGCCCGTGGCGTTAGCGGGGTGCCGTGATATATGATGACCTCAGTCATGCGATGCTCCAACATCGTGTGAAGGCCCCGGCGCGATGTCACTCGCGTTCGGGGCCGTTTCGTTCGATGTGAAGAGCAACCACCGCCCATAGGTGCACCACGCACCTGTGAACCGATTCGAAGCACGGAATCCCGAGTCAAGATCGCACAAAGCGACCAGCAAAACCCCCGTATTCCGGCGTAACCGGAACCAGATAGGGGGTTTTGTAAACCGAAGGTCGGGGGTTCGATCCCCTCATCCGGCACCATTTCCAAGCACAAATGCCCACCCCGAACGCAAAATGGGGGCCGGCATTTCTGCCGGTCCCCACTTCCGTCAGGTCTAGCGATCCGCGTCCTTTGCAGGATGCGATCATCGGCCCGGCGTATCCTTCGCACCATCCTCTGGAAGAGGCGTTGCTCCGGTTGTGCTTCAGGCTTTGGCCAGGGGCCTCAATCCTGATGCTGCTCATCTGTCCTCGATGCCCGACGTTCACTTTCGCGCGTACCCGGCAGCGGCTTCAAATGAACCATCCGTCAGCGTTGGCTACGTCCGTGCGAACCTTGCCTGCCGGCGAACCATCGATACGACTTTAAATGTCTGATTTCTCATCCATTACTGGAACCAGATTGCTCTGTGTCCTTCGTCTCGATAAAGGGATCGTCTCACCATCCGCGAGTCGTTCAAAGCGAAATCGGACAGATTCGTGACAGATTTTTCCGCAAATCTGTGGATAATTGTGGATAAGTCTGGCGCGGCCGTCAGGCGGGCGGATTCCAATCCGGTGAAGCCAGGGTAAAGCCAGAAAAATCAAAGCCCGGCGTTACCGTGCAACTGACCAGCGTCCACCCGCCCTGCGGGGTGGCGGCCTGCCAATGATGGGCCGGCACCCAGCCCTGCGGCATTTGCCCCGCCAGCACGTCCGGCCCAAGCAGCAGATCGCGCGCTGCCTTCCCTTCTGCAGCGACCGACAGGATGAGCGGCGCGCCCCCATGCCAGAACCAATGTTCGTCGGCGTCGACCCGGTGCCAGTGCGACCGTTCATGCGCCTCCAGCAGGAAAAGGATCGCGGTGCCGCCCGCCCGCTCGCCCGGCGCGGCGGCAGCACGCCACGTCTCGCGATACCACCCGCCTTCGGGATGAGGCGCCAGTTCCAGCGCCTGGATCAATGCCCGTCCATCCCGCTCATCGTTCGCGCGCATCGCCTTGCCTCAAATATTATTTCTTGAGAAACAGCAGTTTAGATTGTTGTCGGAGGTTCATGCAACCTCGATCAATATGAACGGGTTGAAGCGACAAATCACGCTATCTGGAGGAGATACTCATGCGTAAAGCCCTGCTCGCCCTGGCCGCCGTTTCGCTGGCCGTTCCCGTTTCCATGGCGGTGCCGACCGACGGCGCCCAGGCCCGCAAAAATTATCGCTACAAGGAATGGCGTGGCCGTGACGGTCGCATGTACTGCCGCAAGTCGAACGGCACGACCGGCCTGATCGTCGGCGGCGTCGGCGGCGCGCTGGTGGGCCGCGCGATCGATACCCGGGGCGACCGCGCCACCGGCACCATCCTGGGCGCAGCCGGCGGCGCGCTGCTCGGCAAGGAAATCGACAGCAAGCGTCGCTGCCGCTGATCGGTCGAGCGGACGCCGATCCCGATCGACGCCCGCTCCCGTTCAGCCCATGAAAAAAGGGGCGGCATCCCGACGGGATGCCGCCCCTTTTTTGCAGAAACGCCGGAGAATTATTCCGAAGCGGCGCCGCGGGCTTCTTCAACCTTGAAGGCGACCGGCTGGCCACCCGACATGCCGGAAACCTTGCCATTCTTGACGGCCAGGTTGAAGGCGACGGCGTCGGGGAAACGACGGCCCGAAATCATCTTGCCGCTCTTGGTGTCCTTCACCTGATAGACATAGGTGTAGCCTTCATGGGTGAAGCGCTGCTTGGGAGCGGCTTCCTCGGCCTGGACAGCAGTGGCGGCGATGACGCTCAGGGCGCCGGCGACAATGAACTTCGACAGCATTCGCATGGGTAAACTCCTTGTGAATGCCGATCAAACACCTCTGTTCTATATTTCTTATTCTGTTGCCGCCGCCATATGGTGCGCCGCGGCAAAACGACAATCGCAAAAAATGACGCTATGATTGCATCCTGTGCAATCATATTCCCTCGCCTGTCCTAAGCTTTTGACATGGCAATGATATGGTCGAACTGCTGTTTCGTCAGCGGTGAGACAGAAAGGCGCGATTGGCGCAGCATCACCATATCCGCCAGCGCCGAATCGGCCTTCATCGCCTTCAGCGTCACCGGCTTTTCCAGCTTTTCGTGCGGGGCGACATGGACTGCGATCCATTTGCCCGTCTCGTCCGTGCTGTCAGGCGCGGCTTCCTCGACGATTGTCATGATGCCGACCGCCTCGATGCCGATATTGCTGTGGTAGAAGAGCGAGAGGTCGCCCTTCCGCATCGCCTTCATATGCAGCTGCGCCGCATGGTTGCGCACGCCGTCCCATTCGGCTTTCCCCTTTTTGACCAGGTCGTCATAGGAAAAGACGTCGGGTTCCGATTTCATCAGCCAATAGTTCATTTTGCCTTCTTGCAACAGCGGCCCGGCGCGATCAAGGATGCGGCCATGTGCGGGCGGCCCCATATGGCTGGAAGCCCTTTTCAAGATCTGGAGAATGGAACGTGTCGCAAACGGTGCTGGAACAGGTGCCCGTCCTGTCCATGGCGGAAATGCCCAAGGCTGATTTCGCCCGGGCCTTTGGCGAATCCTTCCAACGCTTCGGTTTCGCCATGGTGAAGGACCATGGCATGGACCAGAAGCTGGTCGATGAAGGCTGGGCGCTCGCTCGCCGCTTTTTCGAACTGCCCGAGGATGTGAAGCAGCGCTACAACGCCAAGGTCAATGGCGGCCAGCGCGGTTACACCGCATTCGGCACGGAAATCGCCAAGGGTGCGAGCGAGAATGACCTGAAGGAATTCTGGCATGTCGGCCGCGACCTGCCCGACGGCGATCCGCTCGCCGAAACCATGCCGCCCAATGTCTGGCCCGCCGAAATGCCCGAGTTTGAGCCGGTCTTCGCGAAACTCTATCGTGAGTTCGATCGCGTCGGCGCGGAATTGCTGTCGGCGATCGCCCTCTATCTCGGCCTGCCGGAACGCTGGTTCGACGGTCCGATCCAGAATGGCAATTCGATCCTGCGCCTGCTCCATTATCCGCCGGTGTCGCCCGAAGCCCCCGGCATCCGCGCGGGCGCGCATGAGGATATCAACCTCATCACCCTGTTGCTGGGCGCGGAGGAAGGCGGGCTGGAACTGAAGGATCGGGGCGGCAACTGGCTGCCGGTGGTGCCGCCGCCAGGGGCGCTGGCGATCAATGTGGGCGACATGCTGCAGCGCCTGACCAACCATATGCTGCCTTCCACCAGCCATCGCGTGGTCAATCCGCCACCGGAACGGCGCGGCCATTCGCGCTATTCCATGCCCTTCTTTCTGCATCTGCGTCCCGATTTCATGATCGACGCGCTGCCGCAATGCGTGACCGACGAGAATCCGCGCCGGGATGCGCCGATCAGCGCGCATGACTATCTGACCGAACGGCTGATCGAGATAGGGCTGGTCAAGAAGGGATAAGGGAACTGCGATCGGTTCGAGCGTGTCGAGAAAGGCTTCTCGACTTCGCTCGAAGCGAACGGTGGGTTCGGGAGTTACTTCCGGCCGCGGCCGAGCGTGATGCCGATTTCCTCGCCGCGCTCGCTGAGCGCCAGCTTGACGATCTTCACCTCGACATGGCTGACCTTGTCGTCCTGAAGGAAGATGGTGTCGATGATATGATCGGCCACCGCCTCGATCAGGGTGAAATGCACACCTGCGGGCAGCGCGGTCGACGCGGCATGTTTCAGGTCCATATAGTTTTTAGACCGGGAGAGCGGCGTAGACGGATCATAATGATCGGCGATTCGCAGGCGCGCGCGGATGGAAATGCGCAGCGGCTGGGGGAGATGCGTCTCCTCCGAATAGATGCCGGTCAGTATGTCGACATGGAGATTATTGACCTCCAGCGTCAGAAAATCGTCAAATCCAGTCTGCATAGCCTTGCCACATGCGGCCCATATCCTGCGGTCAGGCGGGGCCTATTTAGTCTTTCATTTTGCGGCGCGGACGCTAAAGCCCGCCGCTCCGGCGCTGCCCCATGCGCCATTGATGGCGGAACGGCAAGACGTGTCTGATATTCTTCCCCTGGACAGTCAGCCCGAAGCGGCGATCGAGCGACTGCTCGACGCGGCCTTCGGCTCCGATCGTCATAGCCGCACCGCCTATAAGATTCGCGACGGCATGTCCTGGCTTCCTGCCCTCTCTTTTGCCGTGGTGGGGGCGGACGGCGCGCTAATCGGATCGCTGCAAAGCTGGCCCGTGGCATTGACGCAGACCGACGGGAGCCAGATCCCGCTCATCATGGTCGGGCCGGTCGCGGTCGATCCTGCCCACCAGAATGGCGGCCATGGTCGCGCGATGATGGAGGCGGTGGTGGCCGCGGCCCGGACGCTGCGCACCGAACCGTTGATGATGATCGGCGATCCCGAATATTATGGCCGTTTCTGGGGCTTTACCGCCGAGGGCACGAGCGGTTGGGACGCGCCCGGCCCGTTCGAGAAGCGTCGCCTCCTCGCCTTGTCGGTCGACGGCCGGGCGGTAGACGGCGTGGGCATGTTGGCGCCCCGTATCGCCGTCGCGGCCTGAATTACTCCTTTGCCTTCGGGCAAGGACGCTCCTATCTCCGCCTCATGCCGATGGAGCCATTGCCCGACCTGTCCACCCTGTCGCTTACCGATATAGCACGCCTTCTGGCCGAAAAGCGGCTGCCGCCGGTGGAGAAATGGAACCCCGACCATTGCGGGGACAGCGAGATGCGCATCGCCCGCGACGGCACCTGGTTCCACCAGGGGTCGCCGATCGGGCGCGAGACGATGGTGCGGCTCTTCTCCAGCATATTGCGGCGCGAGCCTGATGGCAGCCATGTGCTGGTCACGCCGGTCGAGAAGCTGGATATCGAGGTGGAGGACGCGCCCTTCGTGGCGGTGGAGTTGAAGACCGAGGACGACGGCCGCGGTCGCACGCTGGTCTTCCGCCTCAATGCGGGCGACCTTGTGACCGCCGGGCCTGACAATGCGCTGACCCTGCGCGAGACACCCGATGGCCCCCATCCCTATCTGCATGTGCGCGGCGGGCTGGAAGCGCTGATCGCGCGCAGCGTCTATTATGAGTTGATGAACCTGGCGCTCGACGAAGGCGGAGAACGCATCGGCCTGTGGAGCGACGGCGCCTTCTTCCCGCTGGACGGTGCGCAATGACGCTGGCGGAGCGGTTGCGCATCGCGTTGCAGGAGGGGCATCGCCGGGAGGAATTGCTGCCCCTGTCGGACACGCGCGATCCCCGGATCGAAGGCGAGATGGCGCTGGCGCCCGCTGCCGTGCTGGTCGCGATCACCGACCGGCCCGAACCGGGCCTGATCCTGACCGAGCGCGCCTCCTCCCTGCGCAAACATGCCGGCCAGATCGCCTTTCCCGGCGGCCGGGTGGATGAAGGCGATGCCGATGAAATCGCCGGCGCGCTGCGCGAGGCGCAGGAGGAAATCGCGCTGCCGCCCAGCCAGGTGCAGGTCATCGGCACGTCGGACCGCTATCATACCTTCACCGGATTCGACATCGTGCCGGTGCTGGGCGTCATCCCGCCCGACCTGCCGCTGCGCGCGCAGGAGGGGGAAGTCGCAAGCTGGTTCGAGTTGCCGCTCGCCTATGCGCTCGACCCCGCCAACAGGATACGACACGAAATCGAGTTCGCCGGCGCGGCGCGGCAATATTATGAAATTCTTTGGCAGGGCCGTCGTATCTGGGGAATCACCGCCGCAATTCTCGCCAATCTTTCCCGAAGGCTGGGTCATGACCGTCTTGCTGCCTGACGCCGACTGGCGTCACCGTCCCGGCCTGGATGGCCTGCTGGCCGCGCTGGACGCGGCGGACGGCAAGGCGCGCTTCGTGGGGGGCGCGGTGCGCGACGGATTGCTGGACCTTCCCGTCAACGACCTCGACATAGCGACGTCGCTCGACCCGCATGATGTGGTCGACCGGCTGAAGGCGGCCGGGATCAAGGCGGTGCCGACCGGCATCGACCATGGCACCATCACCGCCGTCCTGCCCGACGGGCCGGTGGAGATCACCACCCTGCGCCGCGATGTCAGCACCGATGGCCGCCGCGCCACCATCGCCTATACCGACGACTGGCGCGAGGACGCCGCGCGGCGCGACTTCACCATCAACGCCCTTTATGCCGATCCGATGACCGGCAAGATCAGCGATTATTTCGGCGGCATCGCCGATCTGAAGGCGCGCCGCCTGCGCTTCATCGGCGACGCATCCGCCCGGATCGCGGAGGATCATCTGCGCATCCTGCGCTATTTCCGCTTTCTGGCGCGCTATGGCGACAACGAACTGGACAATCACGCCTATGATGCGTGCGTCAACGCCGCCAACAGCCTGATGGCGCTGTCGCGCGAGCGGATCGCCGACGAACTGCTCAAGCTGCTGGGCGTCGCCGCGCCGATCCATGCGCTGCGGCTGATGGTCGAAGGGGGCATATTGCTGCCGGTCCTGCCCGAGGTGCGGATGGACGGGATCGACCGGGTCGAACGGCTGATCGCCCGTGAGGCGGAGAGCGGCATCGTCGCATCCGGGCTGCGCCGCCTCGCCGCGCTGTTGCCGGCCGACCCTGTGCTGGCCGATCAGGTCGGCGCGCGGCTCAAACTTTCCAACAAAGCGCGCAAGCGGTTGATCGTCGCGCTGGAGCCGGGAATCGACGGTGAACCGCCACGCGCACTTGCCTATCGCGTGGGCATGGAGGGCGCGGTCGACCGGCTGCTGCTCGATCCCGACCAGCCGCTTCAGGCGCTGGACCCGCTCGACGGATGGACCCCGCCCGTCCTGCCGATCGGCGGCGGCACGTTGATCGCACGCGGGCTGGAACCGGGCCCCAATGTGGCAAAGGCGCTCCAGGAGGTGCAGAAGCTCTGGGTGGCGGAGGATTTCCCCGATGCGGCGCGCGTCGCCGAACTGACCGATCAGATCGTTTCGAAATTCCAGCGCGCGCGCCAATAGTCGAAGGCGTCGCCTTCGCTCATCGGCCGCGCGAAATGATAGCCCTGCCCCTGCCAGCACCCCATCTTCTGGAGCGCATGGGCCAGATCCTGCGTCTCGATCCCCTCGGCCGTGACCCTGAGGTTCAGCGACTCCGCCAAGGACAGGATGGTGCGCACGATCACCGCCTTGTCGCGATCCTCCAGCATCGAGGACACGAAACTACGGTCGATCTTGAGGATATCGATCGGCAGGCTGTGCAGGCTCGCCAGATTGGAAAAACCGGTGCCGAAATCGTCCATCGCGATCGACATCTGCAAATCCTTAAGTGCAAACAATAGTTTACGCGCCTTTTCGGGATCCGCGATGATCGCGCTCTCGGTAAGTTCGGCTGTCAGCCGGTCGCCGCTGACACCCGAATAGCGCAACGCTTCCTCAAACATCGACGCCACATCGTCGCGCGCCATCTGGATCGGCGAAAGGTTGACGTTGACGCCCACGGGCAGCGGCTGGCCGAATTTCGCGTCCCAGCGCGACAGCGCCTGCGCCGCCTCATAGGCCGCCCAGCGTCCCAGCGACGTGATGAGGCCGCTTTCTTCCGCGACCGCGATAAACTCGACCGGCGACACCCGGCCCAGTTCCTCGTCGTCCCAACGCGCCAGCGCTTCGAAACCGGTGATTTCGCCGGTGTGGAGATGGATGAGCGGCTGATAGGCCAGCGCCAGCCCACCCTGCGCCAGCGCATCACGCAGGCGGCTCTCGATGGAGAAACGCCGCTGCGCTTCCCTGAGCACGCCGTTGCGATAGATTTCGACCTTGCCGCTGCGCTTGGCGATCTTCACGGCCGCCTGCGCCTTGCGCACCACGTCGTCGGGATCTTCCTGAAGATTGATCGACAGCGCGCAGCCGATCGCGCAATCGACGCGGATTTGCAGACCGCTCAGGCGGATCGGCGAACTCATCGCCTCCTTGATCCGCTGAACGATATGAAGAGCATCAGATAAGCCGTTGTTAAGACGTGCGAAAATGGCAAAGTCATTGCCACCGATCCGCGCCAGCACATCGCCCTGTCGCAGGCTCGACTTCAACCGCTTGGCGACGGTGATGAGAAGTTCGTCGCCAGCCATCGGGCCCAGCGACTCATTCACCCGACTGAAGCGGCTGAGGTCGATCGCGATGATCCCGAACTGCGCATGTTGGGGCCAGATATTATTTTTCAGCCGGTCATCGATTTCCTCGCCGAAGCCCGTGCGGTTGGGCAAGGCGGTCAAACCGTCGGACAGAAGTTCCCGCCGCAGATTCTTCTCGATCGCGCGCTCGGTCGTGCGATCCGTCACCGTCAGCAGAACCCAGGCCGCGTCTCCCTCGATCGGCGGCAGGCGGCCGAGCGTGCACATGAAATATTCCGGCCCCAGATTGCCGTCCCGGCGGGTTTCGAAATTGACCGTTTCCTGGCCCGATTCGACGAAAGCGGCGATCCGCTCCAGCCACCCCTCGTCATTTTCAATATTGCCACCGGTGCGCGCCCGATAGAGGTCCATTCTCCTGCGGAAGCGATCATTGCCCGCCACCACCGACAGGCCCTCGGGCTTGTAGGATAATATCCCGGCCGACTGCGGCAGCGCCGCCAGCCATTGGCCGACATCCAGCCCTGCGGGATGCGCGCCTTCGTCCCCGCACGGAGGCTCGCCGCTGGTCTTTTTGACCGGCCAGTTGCGTGCGGACATGGATTCCATGCGTCCGCCCTAACCGGAAGCGGTAAATTTTCTGGAAACGTCTTTTAGATTTGCGATCAATCAAAAGCGGTTATCGCGCGGAAAACCGGTCGGCGGCATACGGCCCGCGGCTCCGCGCGCCACTTTCCACGGGGTCATGTCGGCTTCCGTGCGAACGCGCCCCGATTCGCCGCCCATGGCCCAGCTAAGGCCATCGGCCAGGCGGAAGGCGATGGCGTCGGACAGGCCGCCGTCGCGATAGCGCTGCAACTGGACGCCCTGCCCGCGCGCCATCTTCGGCATCTCCGCGATGGAGAAGACCAGCAATTTGCGATTCTCACCGATCACCGCGATGCTGTCCGCTTCGGGCGAAACCGGATGGACGACGCTGAGTCTGCTGCCGGAGCGGATGTTGACGACCTGCTTGCCCTTGCGCGTTTCGGCAATGATGTCGCCGACCGCCGCGATGAAACCACGGCCATCCGAAGAAGCGAACAACAGGTCGCTGCCGACCCTGGCCGGCATCAGCGCGACGATCGCGCCCTCATTGTCCATATCCACCAGCGATCGCACCGGATCGCCGAAGCCGCGCCCGCCCGGCAGCTTGTCCGACGCCAGCGTATAGATGCGCCCGGTCGATGTCGCCATCAACAGCTTGTCGGTTGTATAGGCATGGAAGGCATATTGCGGGCCATCGCCTTCCTTGAACTTGAGCGTATCGGCGGCGGCGAGATCGCGATGGCCGCTCATCGCCCGAATCCAGCCGCGTTCGGACAGGATCACGGTGATCGGCTCGCGCTCGATCATCGCCTCCAACGGGATTTCGCGGGCTGGCGCGGCCTCTTCCACCAGCGAGCGGCGGCGGCCCAGATCGGTTTCCGGCCCATAGCGCTTGCGCAGCGCGGCCAGATCCTTCTTGAGGCGGGTGCGTTGACGAGCCGGGCTTTCAACCAGCTTTTCCAGCTCGTCCTTTTCCTTGAGCAGTTCGCCATGCTCGCGGCGCAGTTCCATCTCCTCCAGCTTGCGCAACGAGCGCAGCCGCATGTTGAGGATCGCCTCCGCCTGCCGGTCGGTCAGGCCGAACTCGGCCATCATCACTTCTTTCGGCTCATCCTCGGTGCGGATGATCTCGATCACCCGGTCGAGGTTGAGATAGGCGATGATATAGCCGTCGAGCAGTTCCAGCCGATTGGCGATCTTGTCCAGCCGATGCCGGGCACGGCGGACCAGCACGTCGATCTGGTGCTTGAGCCATTCGATCAGCAGCGGCTTGAGGCCGAGAACGCGCGGAGTCCGGGTCGAATCCAGCACGTTGAGATTGAGCGGGAAGCGGTTTTCAAGGTCGGTCAGGCGAAACAGGCTGTCCATCAGCACCTGTTCGTCTACCGTCCGGGCGCGCGGTTCGATGACGATGCGGATTTCCGCGTCGGATTCGTCGCGCACATCGGCCAGGATCGGCAGCTTCCTGTCGTTGATGAGCGCGGCGATCTGCTCAATCAGCTTGGATTTCTGGACCTGATAGGGGATTTGCGTGACGACCGCGACCCAGGTGCCGCGTCCATTATCCTCCTTGTGCCAGCGCGCCCGCGTGCGGAAGGCGCCGCGACCCGTCGCATAGGCTTCGGAGATGATCGAGGGGCTGTCGACCAGCACGCCGCCGGTCGGGAAATCCGGTCCCTGCACGATCTGCATCAGCGCGGCATGATCGGCATCGGGATCGTCGATCAGCAGATTGGCGGCATCGATCAGTTCGGCGACATTGTGCGGCGGGATGCTGGTCGCCATGCCGACCGCGATGCCGCTGGCGCCATTGGCGAGCAGGTTGGGGAAGAGGCCGGGGAAAACCTCCGGCTCCTCATCCTCGCCATTATAAGTGGGGCGGAAATCGACCGTGCCTTCGTCGAGGCCCGCCATCAGATCGGCCGCAGCCTGGGTGAGGCGCGCCTCGGTGTAGCGCATCGCTGCGGCATTATCGCCGTCGATATTGCCGAAATTGCCCTGCCCGTCGACCAGCGGCGTGCGCAGCGAAAAATCCTGCGCCAGGCGCACCATCGCGTCATAGACCGATGCATCGCCATGCGGGTGATATTTGCCGATGACGTCACCGACGACGCGGGCGCATTTCTTGTAGGCAGTGGTGTTACGCGCCGGATTGGCGACCAGCACGTCCGGGTTCGCGCCGCCCGGCTCCATGCGCAGGAGCCGCATCGCCCAGAGCAGGCGGCGATGCACCGGCTTCAGCCCGTCGCGCAGGTCCGGCAGCGAACGCGCGGTGATGGTCGAAAGGGCATAGACGAGATAGCGCTCAGACAGCGCATCGTCGAACGGGTGATCCTTTATGGCGTCGAACGGGTCGCGATAATCAGTCATCACGGGCGGGATAGCAGGCGCGGCACGAAACGGAAACGGTTTCGCTCAGAAGCCGGTGATGAGCATATCGAGCGCGACGGAGATGGCATAATGCTCGTCATGGAGCGGCTTCACGATCTTGCCGAGCGATCCACTTCGAAACGGGGATTAAGTCGCGCCATCGGCGTTTCGACATGCGCGATCGGAACCAGCGGAACGACGAAGCGCGTGGTCAGGTGATCCAGCAGATCAGATTGGCAATCGAGGACATAAGCGCCATCGGGCAAGCGATGCGCGCAGAAACGCGCCATCAGAACATCCGATATTTTTCGAGCGGCAACCCATATTTCTCGACATAGGCGTTGGAGGCGGCGATCCCTGCCGCATTTTCTTCTTTCCAGCGCCTTCCCCGTTCCGCCGCAATTTCCCTGCGCAAAGCCTCTTCGCAGGCGCGCGAAAGGTTGATGCCCAATTCCCTGGCGTCTTCAACCAATGCGCTGTCCAGCGACAGGTTGGTCGGCTTGCGCGCACCGATCCGCTCGTGCCTGGTCACAGTCCACTCCCGCATTCAACATGCGCAGGAATATACGCATAGCTTGTCATTGCGGCAAGTAGCGCCCTTCCGGGTCCGCTGCGATTTCGGCGGCGAACTCCGCGCTGATCCAGTCGCGGAAAGCCTTGATCTTGGGCGTGTTGCGCGCGTGGGGCGGATAGACGATCCAGTAGCTGGCAAATTCGCGCACATAGGAGGGCACGGCCTCCACCAGCAGCCCGGCCTCCACCTCCGCCTTCCACAGGAAATGATTGAGGATCGCGATCCCCTGCCCGGCGATGGCGGCGCGGCCTTCCATCACCTGGCTATCGAGCGCGATGCCGGGCGGCCCGTCCGCCGGATCGGCCGCTACGCCCATGGCGGCAAACCATTCATGCCACCACATGTCGTCGGGCGAAAGGCGCGGCCGGGCGTGCAGCGCTTCAGCGTCGGCAATGGGTCCATGCTGCTCCAGCCAGGCGGGGCTGCACATGGGCACGAGGCGGTTGTGCGTAAGCAGCTTCGCCTCCAGCCCCGGCCATTCCCCCTTGCCGCCGCGGATCGCCAGATCGATGCCGTCACGCGCGAGGTCCACCACTGCATCTTCCGCCTGGATGCGCACGGCGAGGTGCGGATGCCGCATCTGGAACGCGCCGATCCGGGGCGCCAGCCAGAGATGGGCGAAGCTGTTGGTGCAGCTGATCGTCAGCACCGCGGAATGATCCTGCGTCAGCGCGGCAAAGCCGTCCCGCATCAGGTCGAAGGCGCGGGTCAATATGGGCGCGATCTCCCGCCCCTTGTCGGTCAGCACGACCTTGCGCCCCACGCGCTGGAACAGGCTGAGGCCCAGCCGCTCCTCCAACAGCTTCACCTGATAACTGACCGCTGCCTGGGTCATCCCCAGTTCCTGCGCAGCAGCAGTGAAATTTTCCAGCCTGGCGGCGGCTTCGAAGACGCGGATGGCGGATAGCGGCGGCAGGACGGACATGGGCTTTCAATAAGGTCAGCTTATCTGGAAGGTCCAGCCTTTTGTTGGCGCCGCGCACGCAAAAGAGGCATTGCTCTGTCCGCGAGCATCGCACCGCTCCCTTACCACCGATTCATAGAGAAAGGATCGCGTCATGCGTGACGAATATGATGACCGGCTGTGGAATGACGGCCGCGACCATGCCAATCGCGGCATCGACCAGTTTCTGACCGGGATCATGCAGGCGTTCCGTGCCCTGCATCGCGTCCAATGGGCATCCCCCTGGACCGATCACCCCGTCCGGGATCGCCGCTGCCAATCACAATAATCTTTCGCAGGTGCAAGATGTGGGGTTGCGATTTCAGTCAGGAACGCCACTCTTAGGGGCGTGACCGATACACTCCTCTCTCCGCCCGCCCTTCCCTCGCCCCCCGTCGCGTTGCTGGCGAACGCCGCGCTATTCCTCGATTTCGACGGGACTTTGGCACCGCTGGCCGATACGCCCGACGCGGTGGACGTGAACGACGACCTGCTGTCGACGCTCGCCGGGCTGCGCGATAGGCTGGGCGGGCGCCTGGCGATCATCAGTGGTCGCTCCATCGCCACGTTGCACGATCTGGGCTTCGGCGATTTCCTGCTGTCGGGCACCCATGGGCTGGAATTCGCCCGCCCCGGCGAACCCGTTGACGCCCCGCCCCGCCTGAGCGCGATCGACGCGATCGAAGCCGCCCTCCACGCCTTTGCCGACGACAAGCCCGGCCTGCTGGTCGAGCGCAAGTCGATCAGCGTCGGCCTGCATTTCCGCGGCGCGCCGATATGGGGCGAGGCTTCGCGCAATCTTGCGGAACAACTCGCGAAGCAGCATGGCCTGACCGTCCAGCATGGCAAGATGCTCTACGAGCTGCGGCCCGGCGGCGCGGACAAGGGCAGCGCGGTGCGGACGCTGATGCAGGACGCGCCCATGAGCGGCGGCGTTCCCCTGTTCATCGGCGACGATGTGACAGACGAGGACGGCTTTGCCGTAGCGGTCGAGCTGGGCGGCGCGGGCATATTGGTCGGGACGCCCCGAGCCACTTTTGCGGCCTTCCGATTGGAACAGGTTGCCGCCGTCAGGCATTATCTGGCGCAGGGGATCGTCGAATAGGATTTTCGGCGCCCTTCATCCTGAGCGTCAAAAGGGGGCAGGAAAATCCAAGAGCCAAGTCATTCCATCCACGCCGGAAATGAGCGGACGCTCGACCTCTGGCCCATCGGTAATTGCCAGGCTTCCGCGCTGATCGACCGTGCGGGCCGCATGGTGTGGGCCTGCGTGCCGCGCGTCGACGGCGACCCGGTCTTTTCCGCGCTGCTGGATCACAAGGCCTGGGACGACAGCCAGTCGCGCGGCTTTTGGGCGATCGAACTGGAAAATTGCGTCGCGGTCGAACAACATTATATCCGCAACACGCCGATACTCGTCACGCGCCAGAGCGACACGCAGGGCAATGCGATCGAAACCTATGATTTCTGCCCCCGCCACAAGCATAAGGGGCGCATGTACCGGCCGGTCGCCTTCATCCGCATCGTGCGGCCGGTGGCGGGCAGCCCCCGCATCCGCGTGAAGCTGCGCCCCACCACCAGCTGGAACGCCGACAGGGTGCCGATCAGCTACGGCTCCAACCATATCCGCATGGTCCTGTCCTACATGGCGATGCGCGTGTCGACCAATGCGCCGATCGGCCTCATCTCCCAGGAAAGCTGGTTCCGGCTGGAACAGGACATGCATTTCTTCATGGGGCCGGACGAAGGCTTTTCCGACGCGCTGCGCCCGGCGATCGAGCGGATGCTGGACGACACCATCCATGAATGGCAGCTTTGGGTGCGCAGCCTCGCCATCCCGCCCGAATGGCAGGAGGCGGTGATCCGATCCGCCATCACCCTGAAACTTTGCCAGCATGAGGAAACCGGCGCGATCGTCGCCGCGCTCACCACCTCCATCCCCGAACATGCCGACAGCGGCCGCAACTGGGACTATCGCTACTGCTGGGTGCGCGACGCCTATTATACGGTGGAAGCGCTGAACCGTCTTGGCGCGCTCGATGTCCTGGAATCCTATCTCGTCTATCTGCGCAACATCGTGGATGGCGCGAAGGGCGGCCATATCCAGCCGCTCTACGACGTGCGCGGCAATGCGACGCTGCGCGAATGGGAGGCGGAGAGCCTGCCCGGCTATCGCGGCATGGGGCCGGTGCGGGTCGGCAACGCGGCCTATGAACAGATCCAGCATGACGCCTATGGCCAGATCGTCCTGTCCTCGGTCCAGGGCTTCATCGACCAGCGGTTGCTGCGCATGGCGGGCCACGCCGATTTCGAGGCGCTGGAAGCGGTCGGCGAACGTGCCTGGGCCGTTTATGACCAGCCCGATGCGGGCCTGTGGGAATTGCGCACGCGCGCCCATGTTCACAGCTATAGCGCGGTCATGTGCTGGGCGGCGTGCGACCGCCTTGCCCATGCCGCCACCGCACTCGACCTGCCGCTGCGCGCCGCCCATTGGCAGAACCGCGCCGACACGATGAAGGCGCGCATTCTGGAAGCCGCCTGGCGCGCGGACAGCAAGGCGATTTCCGCCAATTTCGAGGATGATGCGCGCGATGCATCATTGCTCCAGCTCCTCGACCTGCGCTTCCTGACCGCCGACGATCCGATGTTCGTCGGCACGCTCGCCGCGCTGGAAGCCGACCTGCGGCGGGGCAACGACATGCTGCGCTACAGCGCGCCCGACGATTTCGGCGAGCCGGTCACGGCCTTCAACGTCTGCACCTTCTGGCTGATCGAGGCGCTGCACCGCACCGGCCGCACGGAGGAAGCGCGGACATTGTTCGGGGAAATGCTGTCGCGCCGCACCGCCGCCGGACTGCTGTCCGAGGATATCGACCCCATCACCGGGGAACTCTGGGGCAATTATCCCCAAACCTACTCATTGGTCGGCATCATCAACTGCGCCGTCTTGCTGAGCAAACCGTGGAGCGCGATGCGATGAGTCGTTTGATCGTCATTTCCAACCGGGTCAGTCGCCCCAGCACGACCGGCAATCAGGGCGGGCTGGCCGTCGCCCTGTCGCAGGCCCTGCGCGAAAGCCGCGGCATCTGGGTCGGCTGGTCGGGCGAGACGACCGACAATTTCACCGGCCATATCGGATTTGCCGAAGACGATGGCGTCAAGACGGCGACGATCGACCTGGAGGAACAGGATGTCGACGAATATTATAACGGCTACGCCAACAAGACGCTCTGGCCGCTGTTCCATTTCCGCATCGACCTGGCCGAATATGCCCGCGATTTCGAAGGCGGCTATAATCGCGTCAACCAGCGCTTCGCCGACATCGCCAGCCCGCTGATCGAACCGGAAGACATCATCTGGGTCCACGACTATCACATGATCCCGCTGGGCCAGATGTTGCGCGACAAGGGACTGAAGAACCGCATGGGCTTCTTCCTCCACATCCCCTGGCCGCCGACGCGGCTGCTGGTGTCGCTGCCCCATCATACCAAGCTGGTGAGCACTTTGTTCGCCTATGACGTCGTCGGTTTTCATACCGAGGAATGGCTCGAATCCTTCCGCCATTATGTGGAGAAGGAAATGGGCGGGACGGTGGACGGCGATTATGTGACCGTAGGCGACCGGACCATCCAGGCCATCAGCTGCGCGATCGGCATCAACGCCCAGGAGTTCAAGGATGCCGCCGTCAGCCAGGCGGCGGACGAGATGGGCGAACTGGTCCGCGCCTCCTTGCAGAACCGCACCATGATCGTCGGCGTCGACCGGCTGGATTACAGCAAGGGGCTGGAGGAGCGGTTCAACGGTTATGGCCGGTTCCTGAAGGACCATCCTGAACAGCATCGCAAGGTCGTGCTGAC
This sequence comes from Sphingobium sp. WR1, assembly GCF_059693745.1. NCBI lineage: Bacteria > Pseudomonadati > Pseudomonadota > Alphaproteobacteria > Sphingomonadales > Sphingobiaceae > Sphingobium > Sphingobium sp. WR1. The sequence continues at coordinate 130,682 of NZ_JCATID010000017.1, forward strand.
CCAGATCGCGCCGCCATCGCGCGGGGAAGTGGAAAGCTACCAGCAGATTCGCGCCACGCTGGATTCGATCGCCGGCCGCATGAACGGCGAATATAGCGACGTCGACTGGACGCCGATCCGCTACGTCAACCAGGGCTATCCCCGCGACAAGCTGGCCGGCATCTATCGCGCGGCGAAGATCGGCCTCGTCACCCCGCTGCGCGACGGCATGAACCTGGTCGCCAAGGAATATGTGGCCGCGCAGGACCCGGAGGATCCTGGCGTCCTCATCCTCTCACGCTTCGCGGGCGCCGCGATGCAGCTCAAGGATGCGCTGCTGATCAATCCCTACAGCCCGGAGGAAATGTCCGACGCCATCAACCGCGCGCTCGCCATGCCGCTCGACGAACGCAAGCGGCGCTGGCGCGCGATGATGGACAGCGTGGAGACGCAGGACATCAGTTGGTGGCGCCAAAGTTTCACCAGCCGGCTTATGGCCGTCAATCGCGCCGATGCGCCGGCCGTGACCGAGGAGGCGGCCGGATAGATCGACAGGTCGCCTGGAGGCTTGAGCCTCAGCCTGTCCGCCGTTAGGCGGAGCGGATGGAGATCGAAGACGAAGACGAACCGCGCGGCCTGTGGCCCGCCATCCGCGCCCGTTCCGGCGTGATGCTGGGCGCCGTGGGCCTGATCGCCTGGCTCGCGCTCATCTGGTTCATGTTCGGAGATGTTCTGTAGGGCGGTCATCCGCCCCGGTGATAATCATATTCCAGCGCGCGGCCCTGCTGCTTGGTCAGGATGGCGCCGATGATGACGCCGCCCGCGCGGCGCAGCCGTTCGACCGAGACGCGCAGGCCGCCATGATGGTTGCGGCCCCATTCGACCACCATCAGGCTCGCCTGCACCCGCGTGCACAGCAGGGGCGTGTCGCCCAGCCCCAGAATCGGCGGCGCATCGATTAGGATCGTATCATACTCATCCTGCACCATCGCCAGCAGCGTATCGAGGGCGGGGGTCGCCAGCAGTTCCGTCGGGTTGGGCGGCACCGCGCCGCAGGGCAGCAGGGACAGCCTTTCGACCCCGGTCGGGATGATCGCCTCCGGCGCCCTGGCCTGGCCGGTCAGCACCTCGCTGATGCCCTTGCCCGGCGCGACGCGGAACAGCGCATGTTGCACCGGACGGCGCATGTCGCCGTCGATGACCAGCACGTTCTTCCCCAGTCCGGCCAGCGCGCGCGACAGGGCGTTGAGGGTTAGCGACTTGCCTTCCCCTTCCTGCGCGCTGGTGACGAGGATGGAACGTGGCAGGCCGCCAGACGACGCCAGCAGCAGGGAACGCGCGATCGGCGTGAAGATTTCGGGCGGCTGGGGATTGTCGCCCGTCACCGGGACCGAACCCAGCAGCGGCAGGCCGACCCGCTCCGCCAGCGTATCGGCCGACGTCACCGCGTCGTCAAAGATGTGCCGCGCGCCCACCAGCAGCAGCCCCAGCGCCAGCCCGCCCAGCGCCGCGAGCAGCAAAGTCTCGCCGACCTTGGGCGAGAAGGGCCGCGCCGGCACCGCCGCGCGGTCGAGCGGCTGGATGCGCCCGGCCTGGAATCCGGCCTGCGACGCCATGTCGCGATAACGCTGCAACAGGCTGTCATGCAGCATCCGATAGGTGTCGACCGTGCGTTCGTAGATGCCCATCTGCACGTCGCGGCCGCGGGCGGTCTGGGCGTCGCGTTCCAGTTCCGCAATCTCCGAGGCGATCTGCTTTTCGCCATGGACGGAGACGTCATATTGTTCCCTGAGCGAGGCGCGGATGCGGTTCGCCATTTCCTGCGCCTGATCGTCCAGCGCCGCCAATTTCGCGCGCGCCTCGCGCATTTCGGGGTGGGCGTCCTTGCGGAACTGCCGTTCCTCGACCAGCGAGGCGCGCACCTTGGCGCGCTCCGCCATCAGCGCCTGCATCGCGCCGTTGTTCAGCACTTCGGGCAATGTTTCCACGCTGGCGCGGCGCGCGCTTTCCCAGCGCTTCTGGGCCGCGATCCGGTCCGACACCGCCTGCGCGCGATAGCCGTTGAGCTGCGCCAGCCGGGTTTCGATCGATCCTTCGGACGGCGCGAATTTGGGTTCGGCCGGTTTTGGCTTCACTTGGGCCTTGTCCTCCGCACCCTGCTCCGGCTCCACCGGCGCGCCGCCCGCGCGCGCGGCGTAGACGGCCAGGTCGCGCTCGGCCCGCGACAGGTCGCGCCGCGCCCCGTCCAACTCACCCAGCAGGAAGCGGCGCGCCTGCACGCCCGATTCGAAGCCCCGCTTCAGGTCGGTGCGGATCAAGCTGTCGGCATAGCTGTTGGCGACCCGCGCCGACAGAACCGGGTCCGCGCTGACGAAGCTGATGTGGATGACCCGCGACTTGCCCGGCAGGTCGACTTCCAGATTCTGCCGCAACAGGGCGACGACCCGTTCCTGCTCCACCTGCCGCTGGCTGAGGCCGCCCGCCCCTTGCTTCGGCCGGCTGACGCCCATGCCTTCGAAGAAGGTCGGCGTGCCGACCAAAGCGAGGCTGCGCGCGACCTCCTCCGCGAGCGCGCGGCTGCGCAGCACTTCCAGTTCGGTCTGCATCACCGTTTCGGTATCATCGGTGCTGGGCCGCGGCGTGCCCGCGCCCGCCGCGCCAGCCGGCAGATCCTCCACCTCGACCGAGGCGGTCGCGCGATAGTCCGGGGTCGACAACAGGATATAGAGCAAGGCCGCCAGCAGGCAGAGCGCCATGGTGACGAACAGGATCACGCGATGGCGGCGCAGCACCGTCCAATAGAGATGGGCGCTGCGCGACAGGCGCGCGCCCGCGCCCTCCATTTCGGCGCTGTCGACGGTTTCGGTGAGGGGCGCGGCCATCAATGGTCTCCGTTCAGCGCGATGAAGCCCGCCGCGAGGACCGGCACCGCGATCAGCGCGCCGCCCAATATGGCTTTGGCGCGCGAGAGGCCGACGATCACCTGGTCGCCGGGCAATATTTCAGGATCAGGCGCCTTGCCCTTGCGGATGGCGCCAAGGTCGAACATCGCCGCCTGGCGCTGCCCATCCATCCGGCGCACAACGACGATCTGATTGAGGCCCGCAAGCCGTGTCGGCCCCTTGGCCAACGCCAACGCCTGCGACAGGGTCAAGCGCCCATCGAACGGATAAAGGCCCGGTTCGCGCACTTCGCCGTCCAGCGTGACGCGCCGGCCGACAGCCTTCTTCACGAAGATCGTCACTTGCGGCGAGACCAGATACCGATCGCCCAGCCGGCCGGCGATGACGTCAGCCGCTTCCCCGGCGGTCAATCCGCCGATCGACACATCACCGATTAGCGGCATCCGCACCATGCCTGTGGCTGTCACCTGCGCATCCTCCAGCGACAGGTCCGGCTCATGATAGACGCTGATGCGCAACACATCGTCGGGCGCGACGCGATAATCCATACCGACGGCCGGGGGCGGCGGCACGACCGCATAGGCGGCCTCGCCCCTGGGCGCTTTCTCGACCGTCGCGCAGCCCGCCAGTCCCGGCAGAGCCAGGACAGCCATCCAAAGTCGCGGCGAGCGCCTGCGCTTCATGCCTCATATCCCCCTCTGGCGATTGATCCATAGCGCAGACAAGCGCCGTCGGCACCGGGGGTTAACGACGGGACGGGGGGATGGCAACCGCCGGCGCGACGGGGCGCACCGGCGCGCTGACGGTCAGACGGCGATTCGGTCCGCCGCGGATGCCGCGATCCGACGGGGCTGATCGGGCCAGATGCCCCGCGTATCATAGACTGCCTTGCCGGCGCGCTCGTCGACGGGGACCGATTTGAACATGTCATGATCGACCAGAATGACGAACAGGCCACATTGTTCCAGAGCCGTATCGAGATCGATCAGTTCGGCGCCCGTTCCGGCGAAATCCATCGGCAGTTCCCGCGCATAAGGCTCGACCAGCTTGACGCGGCGGCCATAGCGGCGGGCAAGGCGCGCGGCGACCTTCACCGCCGGGCTTTCGCGGAAATCGTCGATATTGGCCTTGAAGGCGAGGCCGAGGCAGGCGACGTCCTCCTGCGGAAAATCGTCGATCATGTCGGAGGCCTTCGCGACGACATAGTCGGTCTTGCCGTCATTCACCTCGCGCGCGGTGCGGATGATGCGGGCATTTTCGGGATCGCCATGGACGATGAACCAGGGATCGACGGCGATGCAATGGCCGCCGACGCCCGGACCGGGGTTGAGGATGTTGACGCGCGGATGCCGGTTGGCGAGGCGGATCACCTCCCACACGTCAATGTCCATATTCTCCGCGATCACCGACAATTCGTTGGCGAAGGCGATATTGACGTCGCGGAAGCTGTTCTCGACCAGCTTCACCATCTCGGCCGCGCGAGCGGTGGTGGTAATGCAGGCGCCGCGCACGAACTGGCGGTAGAAGCCCAGCGCCTTGCGCGCGCAGCGCGGCGTGATGCCGCCGATGCAGCGATCATTGTCGATCAGTTCGACCAGGATGCGGCCGGGCAGAACCCGCTCCGGGCAATAGGCGATGGCGATGTCGCCCTGAACACCCCCATTTGCAGGATTTTGGCCTGGCATCTTGAGATCGGCGCGGATCGATCCGATCACATCTCGCATCGCCTCGGTCGTGCCGACCGGGGACGTGGATTCGAGGATCACCGTGTCGCCCGCCTTCAGCACCGGCGCGATCGTCCGCGCGGCGTTCAGCACATAGCTGATGTCGGGCGCGCGATCCTCCGCCACCGGGGTCGGCACGGCGATGATGAAGACGTCGCTTTCCTCGACCGCAAGGCTGGCGCGCAGATTGCCGCGCGCCACCACGCCCTGCACCAGGCCATCGAGATCGACTTCCTCGATATGGACGCGGCCCGAATTGACCGTCTCCACCACATGGGCGGACACGTCCACGCCCACGACCTGGCATCCCCCGCGCGCGATCAGCGCGGCGGTCGGCAGGCCGATATAGCCAAGGCCGATGACGGAAACCTTCTGCTTGGTGTCGACGGGCATGAGGCGAGTGATCCTTTGAGCCGTTTTGATCTAACTGCTTTTGCGTAGCTGCATTTTGCCCGGAAATGCTGAAAATTTTGGTAATGGGACGGTGATGGTGCGCTAAACTGCGGCGATCACCCCCGCAATCCGCTCCGCCGCCTTGCCGTCACCGAAGGGATTATGCGCGCGCGCCATCGCCTGATAGGCGTCCTCATCATCCAGCAGCGCCAACACCTCGCGCACGATCCGCTGCCGGTCGGCGCCGACCAGCTTCGCCGTCCCGGCTTCCACCCCTTCGGGCCGCTCGGTCGTCTCGCGCATCACCAGCACCGGCTTGCCGAGCGAGGGGGCTTCCTCCTGCACGCCGCCGCTGTCGGTCAGCACCAGATGGCACAGGTCCAGCAGTCGCACGAAATGGGGATAGTCGAGCGGCTCGATCATCGCGACATTGGGCTTGTCCGCCAACACCGCATCCATCACCGGCCGGACATTGGGGTTGGGGTGGACCGGGAAGATCACCGCCACATCGGGCCGCGCGGCGATATCGGCGATCGATCGGGCGATCGCTTCCATGCCGCCGCCGAAATTCTCCCGCCGGTGGCTGGTGACGGCGACGATCCGCTTGCCGGCGAAGCGTGCGGCGAGGTCGTTCAGCCCGCTCGCCAGCGACGGTTGCGCCAACACCCGCGCGCGCGTCGCCAACAGGGCGTCGATCACGGTATTACCGGTGATATGAATGCTGGCGGGATCGCGATTCTCAGCCAGCAGCGCGTCGGCGGCCGCCTGGGTCGGCGCGAAGTTCATGTCGGCGATGCAGGCGACGACGCGGCGATTCACCTCCTCGGGCCAGGGATGGTGAATGTCGCCGCTGCGCAGGCCCGCCTCGACATGGGCGACCGGAATCTTGCGATAATAGGCGGCGAGGCTCGCCACCATGGTCGTCAGCGTGTCGCCATGCACGACCACCCGGTCGGGCTTTTCGGCGTCGAACGCCTTGCCCAGTTCGACGACCAGCCTGGCGGTCAGCCCGTCCAGCGTCTGGTTGGGCACCATCACGTCCAGGTCGATGTCAGGGACGATCCCGGCAATCTCCAGCACCTGATCCAGCAGGCCGCGATGCTGCGCGGTCACGATGACACGCACCTCGATCCCGGCCTTCGCCTGCAATGCGTGCACCACCGGAAACATCTTGATCGCCTCCGGGCGGGTACCAAAAACCAGCGCTATCTTCACATCGTCTTCCTAAAATGTCGTTTGGCCTTCTCTTCGCAGAAATTGGTATACAGGCGCTGAACGTCATGCCAGTTCCACGCTGCAATGCAGCGAACGCCAGCCGTAACGATTATGGCGCCGGCGGGCGATGCACCGTTTCATATTATGTGGAGCCAGAGCACCTCATGAAAATCACGATGATCGGCACGGGTTATGTGGGCCTTGTGTCGGGAGCCTGTTTTGCGGATTTCGGGCAT
>NZ_JCATID010000018.1:0-135341 GCF_059693745.1 Sphingobium sp. WR1
ACCTGCGCAACATATACCCCCTCGCCGAAGCCGCAAACGCCGGCTTCCAACTCTCCCGCGTCGGTGGCGCGGGCACAACACACTAACTCAAACCAGGCAGAGATTCATGAAAACAGCTATTGTAACGGGCATTTCCGGCCAGGACGGCGCCTATCTGGCCGAATTGCTGCTGGCCAAGGGCTATATGGTCTATGGCACCTATCGCCGGACGAGTTCGGTCAATTTCTGGCGGATCGAGGAACTGGGCATCGCCGACCATCCCAATCTGCATCTGGTCGAATATGATCTGACCGATCTGTCCACCACCATCCGGCTGCTGCAGAAGTCCGGTGCGACCGAGGTCTATAATCTGGCGGCGCAGAGCTTTGTCGGCGTGTCATTCGAACAGCCGCTGACGACCGCCGACATTACCGGCATCGGCCCGCTCAACCTGCTGGAGGCGATCCGCATCGTCAATCCGGCGATCCGCTTCTACCAAGCCAGCACGTCGGAGATGTTCGGTAAGGTGCAGGCGGTCCCGCAGACCGAAACCACCCCCTTCTGGCCGCGCAGCCCCTATGGCGTGTCGAAGCTCTACGCCCATTGGTGCACGGTCAATCATCGCGAGAGCTACGGCATTTTTGGTTGCAGCGGCATCCTCTTCAACCATGAAAGCCCGTTGCGGGGCCGCGAGTTCGTGACCCGCAAGATCACCGACAGCGTCGCGAAAATCGCGCTCGGCAAGCTGGACTGCCTGGCGCTCGGCAATATCGACGCAAAGCGCGACTGGGGCTTCGCCAAGGAATATGTCGAGGGTATGTGGCGGATGCTTCAGGCAGACGAACCCGACACCTATGTGCTGGCGACCAACCGCACTGAAACCGTGCGCGATTTTGTGCGCCTGGCGTTCAAGTCGACCGGCGTCGACATCGAATTTTCCGGCGAAGGGGAACAGGAGATCGGCATCGACACCGCATCGGGCAAGACGCTGATGCGGATCGATCCGCGCTTCTATCGTCCGGCCGAAGTCGACCTGCTGATCGGCGACGCTAGCTATGCCAAGGAAAAGCTCGGCTGGGAGCCTCAGACGTCGCTCGAACAATTGTGCGACATGATGGTGCAGGCCGATCTCCGCCGCAATGAGGCGGGCGCGAGCTTCTGACCGGAGGACGGGCGATGGCGACGACCCTCATCACCGGCGCGGGTGGCTTTACGGGCCGCTACCTTGCTCGGCGGCTCGCCGGGCAAGGCCATCGCATATGCGGCCTGTTCCGCGACGCACCCGAGGAAGCCATCGAGGGCATCGCGGAAAGCCAAGTCTGCGATCTGACGGACGGCGCCGGGCTGCAGGCCGTGCTGGACGCTGTCCGGCCCGATCATGTCGTCCATCTGGCGGCCATCGCCTTTGTCGCTCATGGCGATATCGGCGAAATGTATCGCACCAACATAATCGGCACGCGCACCCTGTTGGGCGCGCTGGAAACGATGGAGCATAAGCCGCGGTCTGTTCTGGTCGCGAGCAGCGCCAACATTTATGGCAATGGACGCGCCGGCGTGCTGGACGAAAGCATGTCCCCCTCCCCCGCCAACGACTATGGCGTGACGAAGGTGGCGGGCGAATTGATTTGCGGCCTTGCCGCCGTGCGCCTGCCGGTCATCGTGACCCGGCCGTTCAACTATACCGGGGTCGGCCAGTCCAAGAGCTTCCTGATCCCCAAGATCGTCGATCATGTGCGTCGCCGCGCGCCGGAGATCGAATTGGGCAATCTGGACGTGGCGCGCGACTTTTCGGACGTCCGCATGGTCGTGGATGCCTATGCCCGGCTGTTGGAAACCCCGGCGGCCGTCGGCGGCACCTTCAACGTCTGTTCAGGCCACGCAACCAGCCTGCACGAGGTCCTCGATTCCGTCCGACGCCTTTCCGGCCATGATTTCGCCGTGCGGGTCAACCCCGCCTTCGTCCGCGCCGATGAAGTCAAATCGCTGTGCGGCGACGCCACGAGGATCGAAGCCGTGATCGGAGCGCTGGATCATGTTCCGCTGGACGACACGCTCCGCTGGATGCTGACGACATGAGGTGACAGCATTGCAGCCGGTCGATATTAGTCTTGCAACCGGCTGTGGCCGATTGTTTTGAAAGAGTGGCATCTGAACAGCTTGCACCGGGATGCCGAATTTAGCCCCGGGGCATTAGGAGACTTCATGAATAGCTTGTTGCATCGTCGGATCGGCACCCGTCTTCCTCGCCTGTGCCTGACCGCCGCGCTGCTGGCCACAGCCGCCTGCACGTCGGTCGGGCCGAGTACGCAAAGGATCGCGAATGTCGGCGACAGCCCTAATGTCTCCATCCGCGGGATCCAGGTGATCCGCCTGGACGAACAGATGCTGGCGGCGCGTCCGCGCGCCACGGCGACCGACTTCGCATCGGCCCTGGGCCAGACGAATGCGGTCGGGGAAACGGTCGGCCAGGGCGATGTGCTGGAAATCACCATCTGGGAAGCGCCGCCGGCGGTTCTGTTCAGTTCCGCTCCCGCCGTCAGTTCGGTCGACACCAGCCGCGCCACGGCGTTGCCGGAATTCATCGTCGGCGAAACGGGCAGCATTTCCGTGCCTTTCGCCGGGCTGGTGCCTGTCAGGGGCCGGCGACTGGACGAGATCGAGCGCGATATCACGGCGCGGCTGCGCGGCAAGGCCCATCTGCCGCAGGTCGCCGTGCGCCTGCTCCGCAACCAGAGCGCCAACGTCGCGGTGGTCGGCGAGGTGACGTCCAGCACGCGGATGCCGTTGACGCCCAAGGGCGAGCGAATTCTCGACGCGATCGCCGCGGCCGGCGGCACGCGAGCGCCATCGGACAAGGTGACTATTCAGGTCAGCCGGAACGGACAAATCTATGCCATGCCGATGGCGGCCGTGATCGGCGACCCCAACCAGAATGTCGTGCTGAAACAGGGCGATGTCGTGACCGCGCTGTTCCAGCCCTACAGCTTCACCGCCCTGGGCGCGGCCGGCAAGAATGAAGAGGTTCTTTTCGAGGCGACCGGCATTACCCTTGCCCAGGCGATAGGCCGCATGGGCGGCCTGCAGGACGGCCGGGCCGATGCGAAGGGCTTGTTTCTTTTCCGCTGGGAAGACCCGGCACTGGTTCCCAACCGCGGCACCGATGTCGTACCGGGACCCGATGGCAAGATTCCGGTCATCTATCGCGTCGACATGAAGGATCCGGCCACCTATTTCGCGATGCAGCATTTCGCCGTGCGGAACAAGGATGTGCTCTACATATCCAACAACCCGGTTGCCGAGGTCCAGCGCATCATCGGCCTGTTCGCGTCCACCGTCCTGCCGCTGGTCGCGATCGACAATGCCGTCAGTTCGAATTGACGCAACCATGAAGCGCAGCGAACCGGTCAGCGCCATGCAACGATTGCAACCACGCCTTGTGGAAAAGCCATGGGGGCGCTCGACCCTGCCCGCCATCTTCGGGGAGGCAGGCGGGGCGCCGGTCGGCGAGATCTGGTTCGAAAGCGAAGCCGGACAGGACCTGCCGCTGCTGGTCAAATATATCTTCACCAGCGAGCGGCTGTCGATTCAGGTTCACCCCGACGATGCGACGGCCCAGGCCGCCGGCCTGCCGCGCGGCAAGGAAGAAATCTGGTATATCCTCGATTGCGAGCCGGGCGCGACGCTGGGGATCGGCATCAAGCAGTCCATGACTCCGCAGGCCTTCCATGCCGCAGCGCTCGATGGTTCGATCGAGGACATGATCGACTGGAAACCGGTGCAGCCCGGCGATTGCTATTTCATCCCGGCCGGCACCGTTCACGCCATCGGGGCCGGGATCGTCCTGGCCGAAATCCAGCAGAATGCCGACATCACCTATCGCCTCTATGACTATGGCCGACCGCGTGAACTGCATCTAGACCAGGGGCTGTCGGTCAGCCTGCTGGAGCCTTATCGGCGCCCTGCGGTTCATGCGCCGCTCGGGGCGAAAGACAGCCTCCTCACCCCCGCCGACGCACCGTTTCGCCTGACGCTGCGCCATTGGGACGCTGGCGTTCTTACTTTACCGGCGGCCGAGCAGATCTGGTTCACGCCGCTGGATGGCCATGGCACCGTCGACGGTGCGGACTGGGCCAGGGGCGAATGCTGGCTGCTGGATGGTGGATGCCGGATCGAAGCCCTGGCGCCTGCATCCGCGCTGATCGCCACGCTCGCCTGACAACGGCGCGCCGCGCACGCAATCGATATCACAGACACCCGCCACGTCGGACCGGCACGGCGGGTGTCGCAATCAGCGGATCAGCCGAAAGCGCCGGCCTTGACCTTCTCCACCACGGCCTTGACGTCCTGGGAACGGTCGCGCGGCATGACCAGCACACCCTTCGCCGTCGACACGACCACCGAATCGCGCAATCCGATCGTGGCGACCGGCGGACCGCCATCGACATAGATGAGATTGCCCGCGCCATCGACGCTGACAGACCCGCCCTTCGTCGTATTGCCGGCATCATCCCGGTCGCGGATCGCCCAAAGTGCGTCCCATGAACCGACATCGGACCAGCCCATGTCGACCGGCACCACGGCCGCGCGATCCGTCTTTTCCATCACGCCGACGTCGATCGACACATCGGGACTGGCGCCGAAGGCGGAACCATCGGGTAGGATGAAGCCGTCCTCTTCCCGCGCGTCGGCCATGGCGCGCGCGGCGCAAGCCGCCACCTCCGGTGCGTGCCGCTCCATCTGGTCGAGCAGGGCGCCTGCGCTGAACAGGAAAATGCCGCCATTCCAATAATGACGGCCGCCCGCCAGATAGGCTTCGGCCTGGGCGCGCGGCGGTTTTTCGACAAATTGGGCCACCGCATGGACCATAGCCTCTTCGCCCAGCGCGTCGCCCTTGGCGATATAGCCATAGCCGGTTTCTGGATAATGCGGCTGAATGCCGAAGGTCACGAGTCGTCCGTCAAGCGCGGCCGGAACGGCGGCCGCGATCGCGGCATGAAAGGCGGGCACGTCCGCGATGACATGATCCGAAGGCATGACCAGCATCAGCGCATCACGATCCCGAGCGGCGATCCAGCAGGCGGCAAGGGCGATGGCGGGCGCGGTGTTCCGCGCCATCGGCTCCAGGATGACGGCTGCCGGGACATGATCCAGCGCCGCCACCTGTTCCCGCACCAGCGGCCCATGGCCGGCGCTCGACACGACCAGTGCGGGCTTGAACCCGCTCACACCCATGGTGCGCAGCAAAGTCTCCTGCATCATGGACCGTTCGGTCACGAGCGGAATGAACTGCTTGGGACATTCCGGTCGCGACAGCGGCCATAGACGTGTGCCGGAACCACCAGACAAGATGACCGGATAGATGGATGCTTGAGAAGAGATGGCAGAAATGGCTAATCGTCCCTGTTAATTGTCTTGGGCTTGATCCGCATACCGACGCGACCAAAAAGTCGACGCAGCATGTCAATCGGCCCATTTACGCCTGTCTATTCGGGCAAATGAACCGATGCAATGCGATGTAACGAACCGACATCCTTTTTGTGCATTGCGCCCGATCAACAAAAAAGGTTGTTCGCCGCGGGTTGCTGCGGATATCCCCTGCAAGTGATCGCCCGATCAGGGCCTTGCGGACCTGGGGGCGCGAATGGATTGGTTGCATGTGGTCGCCGGACTGTTCGTCGGCGTCATGGTGGGCATGACCGGCGTAGGTGGCGGATCGCTGATGGCACCGATCCTGATCCTGCTGTTCGGCGTTTCGCCGACCACCGCAGTCGGCACCGACCTCTGGTTCGCGGCCATCACCAAGTCCGTGGGCGGCTTCGTCCATCATCATCATGGCGGCGCGCATGGCGGCCCCGACTATGAGGTCATCCGCCGCCTCTGCATCGGCAGCCTGCCCGCCGCTCTCATCGTCCTGATTCTGCTGTCCCGGATTGACGCCCACCAGATCAAGAGCGGCCTCATCATGACGGCGCTCGGCGTCGTCCTGATCCTGACCGCAATCGCGACCCTGTTCCGCAGCCGTTTCCACCACTGGGCGGTTCATGCCCGCACCGATACGGCGAGCAGTTTCCTGCGCTATCAGGCCGGGCTGACCGTGGCGGCCGGCGCGCTGCTGGGGGTGATGGTGACGTTGACATCGGTAGGCGCCGGCGCGCTGGGCGCGACGCTGCTGCTCGCGCTCTACCCGTTGCGGATGCGGTTGCAGAGGCTGATCGCAACCGACATCGTCCATGCCGTGCCGCTGACGCTGGTGGCGGGCATGGGGCATTTGTGGATCGGCAACTTCAACCTGATGCTGTTGCTCAACCTGCTCATCGGCTCCATCCCCGGCATCATCCTGGGATCGATGCTGGCGTCGAAGGTGCCCGAGCGGGTGTTGCAGCCCTTGCTGGCCCTGGTGCTGCTGGTCGCGGGATGGCGCCTGATCGGCTGACCGGGGCAGCGAAGGCGGGGCAAATGGCACCCCTCCCATATGGGAGGTTTCATTCACATTGCTTGCTGTCATGACTCCGCGCACAGAAATTGCGAGGATATGTTGGTGGACGCAAAGACTCTGACCCATTTGGAGCGACTCGAAGCCGAGAGCATCCACATCCTGCGGGAAGTGGTGTCGGAGGCGGAGAAGCCGGTGATGCTCTATTCCGTCGGCAAGGACAGCGCGGTGATGCTGCACCTGGCGCGCAAGGCCTTCTACCCTTCGCCGCCGCCCTTCCCGCTGCTGCATGTCGACACGACCTGGAAGTTCAAGGCGATGTACGAGCTGCGCGACCGGATGGCGCGCGAAAGCGGCATGGAATTGCTGGTCTACCAGAATCCCGAAGCGCAGGAACGCGGCATCAACCCGTTCGACCATGGCCCGCTCCACACCGATATGTGGAAGACCGAAGGGCTGAAGCAGGCGCTCAACCTCTACGGCTTCGACGCGGCCTTCGGCGGCGCGCGTCGCGACGAAGAAAAGAGCCGCGCCAAGGAGCGCATCTTCTCCTTCCGCACCGCTTCGCACGGCTGGGACCCCAAGAATCAGCGGCCGGAATTGTGGAACCTCTACAATGCCCGCAAGAACAAGGGCGAGAGCATCCGCGTCTTTCCGATCAGCAACTGGACCGAGCTGGATATCTGGCAATATATCCACCTGAACGACGTGCCGATCGTGCCGCTCTATTTCGCCGACCAGCGCCCGACCGTGGAGCGCGACGGCATGTTGCTGATGGTCGATGACGAGCGCTTCCCGCTCAAGCCCGGCGAGGAGCCGGTGATGCGATCGATCCGCTTCCGCACATTGGGCTGCTACCCGCTGACGGGCGCGGTCGAGAGCGAGGCGAAGACGCTGCCGGGGGTGATCCAGGAGACGCTGCTGACCACCACCTCGGAACGGCAGGGCCGCGCGATCGACAAGGATGCCGGCGGCGCCGGCATGGAGAAGAAGAAGCAGGAGGGGTATTTCTGATGTCGGACATTATCGCTGACGAACCGGTCTACCGGACTGATGCCCTAATAGCCGAGGACATCGACAAATATCTGGAAGTCCATCAACACAAGACGATGCTGCGCTTCATCACTTGCGGGTCGGTGGATGACGGCAAGTCGACGCTGATCGGCCGCCTGCTCTACGACAGCAAGATGATTTTCGAGGATCAGCTCGCCGCGCTGGAGGCGGACAGCAAGAAGGTCGGCACCCAGGGGCAGGAAATCGACTTCGCCCTGCTGGTCGACGGCCTGGCCGCCGAGCGCGAACAGGGCATCACCATCGACGTCGCCTATCGCTTCTTCGCCACCGAAAAGCGCAAGTTCATCGTCGCCGACACGCCCGGCCATGAACAATATACGCGCAACATGGTGACGGGCGCGTCCACCGCCGACCTGGCCGTCATCCTGATCGACGCGCGCAAGGGTGTGCTGACCCAGACGCGCCGCCACAGCTATCTGGCGCACCTGATCGGCATCCGCAACATCGTGCTGGCGGTCAACAAGATGGACCTGGTCGACTATGATCAGGCGGTCTTCGACGCGATCGTCAAGGATTATACCGCGTTCGCCAATTCGATCGGGATCAAGGCGTTCACGCCCATGCCGATCTCCGGCTTCAAGGGCGACAATATCACCGGCCCGTCGGCCAACACGCCCTGGTATAAGGGGCCGGCGCTGATCGAGCATCTGGAAACGGTGGAGGTCAACAGCGCCACCGACGCGGACAAGCCGTTCCGTATGCCGGTGCAGTGGGTCAATCGGCCAAACCTGGACTTCCGCGGCTTTTCCGGCCTGATCGCGACCGGCACGGTGAAGCCGGGCGACGCGGTGCGTGTGCTGCCTTCGGGCAAGACATCGACCGTCACCCGCATCGTCACGCTGGGTGGCGACCTCGATCAGGCGGTGGCCGGCCAGTCGGTGACGCTGTGCTTCGCCGATGAGATCGACTGTTCGCGCGGCGACGTCATTGCTCTGGCCGACAATCCGCCCCAGGCGGCCGACCAGTTCGAGGCGACCATCGTCTGGATGGCGGATGACGAGATGCTGCCAGGCCGCTCCTACTGGCTCAAGATCGGCACGCAGACCGTGACCGCGACGATCCAGCAGCCCAAATATCAGGTCAACGTCAACACGATGGAGCATCTGGCGGCCAAGACGCTGGAACTCAATGCCATCGGCGTCGCCAACCTGTCGACCGACCGGCAGATCGTATTCGAGCCTTATGAGAAGAACCGCACGCTGGGCGGCTTCATCCTGATCGACAAGATCAGCAATGCGACCGTCGCTGCGGGGATGCTGCACTTCTCGCTCCGCCGCGCGCAGAATGTCCATTGGCAGGCGACCGACGTCAGCCGCGACTTCCATGCGGGCCTCAAGAATCAGAAACCGGCCGTGCTGTGGTTCACCGGCCTGTCGGGCGCGGGCAAATCGACCATCGCCAATCTGGTCGAGAAGAAGCTCGCCCGGATGAACCGTCACACCTTCCTGCTGGATGGCGACAATGTCCGCCATGGCCTGAACAAGGATCTGGGCTTCACCGATGCCGACCGGGTGGAGAATATCCGCCGCGTGGGCGAGGTGGCGAAGCTGATGACCGACGCGGGCCTGATCGTCATCACCGCCTTCATCTCGCCCTTCCGGTCGGAACGCGACATGGTGCGGCAGATGATGCAGCCGGGCGAGTTCGTCGAGGTGCATATCGACACGCCGCTGGCCGAAGCCGAGGCGCGCGACGTCAAGGGCCTCTACAAGAAGGCGCGGTCGGGGGAACTGAAGAACTTCACGGGCATCGACAGCCCCTATGAAGCGCCGCACGACCCGGAAATCCGCATCGACACCACGGCCATGACCGCCGAGGAAGCGGCCGACGCTATCGTCGCGAGGCTGATCCCATGAGCGGCGCGATCGACATCGCGGCGATGACCGACGCCGATCTCGCCGCCCATCTCGCCGATGTGGCAGGGCGCATATTGGTGGAGGTCCGCGCGTCCGGCCTGTTCAGCGCCAAGGCGCTGGGCAAGGCCGGCGATCAGACCGCCAACCAGTTCCTCTGCCACGCCCTGCGCGAGGTGTGTGCCGACGACGGGCTGCTGTCCGAGGAGGAGAAGGACAATCCCCTGCGGCTCGACAAGAGCCGGGTATGGATCGTCGACCCGGTCGACGGCACGCGCGAATATGGCGAGGAACGGTCCGACTGGGCGGTGCATGTCGGGCTGGCGATCGACGGTCAGCCGGCGATCGGCGCGGTCGCGCTGCCGGGACTGGATGGCGGCACGGTGCTGCGGTCCGACCAGCCGCGCGCGGTGCCGCCCGCGCCGGACAAGCTGCGCATGGTCGTCAGCCGCACCCGCCCCGCCGCCGAGGCGGTCGCCGTGGCGCAGGCGCTCGACGCCGAACTGGTGCCGATGGGCAGCGCCGGGGCCAAGGCCATGGCCGTGATCCTGGGCCAGGCCGACATCTACCTGCATAGCGGCGGCCAATATGAATGGGACAGCATGGCGCCGGTCGCCGTCGCCCTTGCCCACGGCCTGCACGCCAGCCGCATCGACGGCAGCCCGCTCGTCTATAACCAGAGCGACGTCTACCTGCCCGATCTGCTCATCTGCCGCAAGGAACATGCCGACGCAGTGCTGGGCCATATCGCCGCGCTGGCGAGGGACGCCGCCTGACCACGGAACGGCCGGGTGATGTGGATCACCCGGCCAGCAATCGTCCGGCCAGCTTCGCCCAGCCGGCCGACACGCTGTCCATTTCGAACATCGCGATACGATCGCCGGGCCGTATCCGGGTCGCGGGATCGACCTGCCGGGCCATGGCCTGCGCCATCGCCTGCGCATCGGCCGGGTCGACCAGCAGCCCGTGGCGGCCATCGCCGAGCAGCTGCGCCGCATTGCCTGCGCTCACCGACGCGACGCAGGGTGCATCGACGGCCATCGCCTCCAGCAGCACATTCGCCGATCCCTCCCACCAGGAGGGCAGCAGGAAGGCGTCGCAGCGCGCCAGCCAGGGGAAGACATTGGCGACCGTGCCCGGCAGCGCCAGATCATCGGCGATGCCGAGCTGGCGAGCCTGCGCCGCCAGCGTCTCCCGCGCGTCGTCGCGGCTTTCACCCAGGATGATAAGGCGCGCGGGCCGTTCCCGGCGCAGCAGCGCGAAGGCGCGCAACAGGGTGCCGAAATTCTTTTGCGGCGCCAGCCGGCCGATGGCGAGCAGCACCGGCACATCCTGCCCCAACCACGGATGAGGCGGCCCGTCCCCGATCCGACGACGCGCGGCGGCGGCATCGATGCCATTGACGATCACGCTCAGCCGTTCATCGCGCGCCGCGCCCGCAAAGGCCGGCGTATCGGCCAGGGTCGGCGACACCAGCACCAGATGCGCCGCGTCTGCCGCGATCAGCCGCGCCATCGCGCTGCGACCCCAACGCTTCAGGCCGCCTGACGGCGCGCCGGCCATGCTGCGCATGATGTCGTTGCTGATGCGATAGACGCGCTTTACGCCCGGCACGCCGCGGCTTCCCGCCCAGGCGGTGCCATGGCCATGATTGCCGGCGGAGATCAGCATGGCCGGCCGTTCGCGCAGCAGATGTCGGCGCAGCGCCAGCGCCGCCTGCGCCTTTTCCCGCAGGCGCGACGGCCGCGCCCGCGGCAGCAGCGCATGATGTGCGACGCCCGCCACGCCCTCGCCTCCCGGCAGCGCCGTCACCAGTTGCACGTCATGCCCCTGTGCGGCGAGGTCGGCCGCGATCAGCCGCGCATTACGCACCACGCCGGTCGCGACCAGCGCATGGACATAGATGCAGATCAACGGCCGCGCCGGTCCCATTGCACGACCCGCGCGCCGCGCCAGCGCTCGACCGGCAGCTGGCCCAGATGATGACGATAGAGCGCGCCCAGCCGCGTATCGGCCAGACCCTGCCCGCTCACCAGTTGCAATATGTCGGTGCCGGGATTCCAGTTTCCCTCGATCAGCACCGGCCCTTCGCTGGTCAGGCCGACGTCCCATCCGATCACGGTGAAGCCCGTAAAGGCCAGATGCGCGCGGCAGGCCAGTGCGATCGCTCCGGCCAGGTCAGGAACGGGCCTGCCGGCGATCACGGCGCCGGTGGTCGGATGCCGGTCATGCGGCGTCGGCCGTTCGACGCCACCCAGCCAGGCCGTCAGGCAGCGCCCCTGATCGTCAATCCCCAGCACCAGATTGCCGGCGTTGAAATTGTCGACCGGCCGCGACCCGCCCGCCGACAGGCGCAGCGCCAGGCCGCAGGCTTCGGGCGCGCCGCTTTCGTCCAGGCAGGTGACGACCCGCAGGGTCGGCAGCGCGCCGGGAGACAGGTCGGCCAGCGCCCGATGGGTCGGCAATCGCCGCTGGATCACCCCGCCCGCCCGCCACAGGTCGCGCAGCCGGGCATGAAGCGCAGCATCGGCGATCGGTCCGTCGGCTCCCTGCCACCCCGCGTCGATGCGCCGGAACCGCTCCACCCCCTGTCCCTTGGACCGGAAACTCGGCTTGGCGATGATGTCGCATTCCCCCGCCAGCCAATCGCCCAGATCCTCGCGCACCGGATCGCAGGCCGCGGCGATCGGCAGGTCGGCCTGCCGCGCGACGCAGGCGAAAAGCTGCTTGTTCTTGAGCGGGTTGGCGGTGAAGGGAAAGGCGGCCGGATTAAGCAGCCGGTGCACGCCCTTGCGGTCGCGCATCGACAGGCCGGCCCGCCGCACGTCCTCCGGCAGCAATAATCGCTCCGACGAGGACCAGCCGCCCCCACCCGCCTTTGCCAGCAAACGCGCAAGGCCGCGCGCGCCCGGCGCCCAGTGCCGACGCAGCCCGCCATGATAGGCGGCGAGCAGGCTATTCTCGTCCCGGGCCGGGACCGCGCGAATGGTGAGCAAATGTTACTCCGCGGCCTGCATCAGGATCGCGCGCTGGTCGAGCAATTCGGTGGCGACGCCATGCGAGCGGCTGTTGTCGACATCGATCGCCACTGCGCCGTCCGACAAGATCACCGGCGCGATCGTCATGCGGAAGCGGCGGGAAAAACGCTCGAACGTCGCCGCCAGCGTGCCGAGGCCGAAACGGAAACGGATGAGGTTCAGGAGGCCGAATGCGCCGATAATGCGCAGCGGATGCTTCACGAACTGCCCGCCCGACCGGAATGTCTCGGCCGCGGCCAGCGCCGCGCGGTCCCTCAGCCAATAGGTGTTGCAGTTGGAATAGCTGTCTTCGGCGAAGCGGTAGAATTTGCGCTGTCCTTCGGGATGGGCCGCCAGCACGGAAGCGCGCCGGGTGAAGGCGACGGCGGCGGCGGCGCTCTGCGCCTTGCAGCCGTCCAGCATCTCCGCCACCGCCGGCGGGGTTAGCAGCACATTATCCGCGGTGGTGATGAGCAGCGGGAAAGCGGCGCCCTCCGCCGCCGCCAGCACCGAATCGACCAGATTGGGCCGGGCGGCGACCGGGACCAGCCGGCCGGTGGCGATCAGGCCGCGCAGCTGCGGCAGCCTTTCCAGCACCTGCGGCTGCTCGATCGCGACGCGGATTTCACCGATCCGGTCGCTCGCCGCCAGCGCGTCGATGACATGGACCAGCATCGGCTGGCCCGCGACCGGGACCAGGCATTTATGGGTGACGCCCGCTTCCAGCGCCAGCGGATCGGTCGCGCCATCGCGCTTGCCGGCCAGCACCAACGCCGTCGCGGCGCCTTCTTTTCGGCCGCCCATGTCAGGCCGCGACCCGCAGAGGCGCTTCGGTCAGCAGCCCCTGCCGCTCCAGGCTGTGGCCGATGATCGTTTCGACCAAAGTCTGATGATCCACCCCGATCGACCGGGCCGAGCGCGAAATCGTCTTTTTCGACCAGAGGTTGCAGGACAGGTTCACTTCCATGAACTGCACCGCGCCGCTGACCGGATCATAGCGAAACTCGAACCGGCCATAGTCGAACGGCCACAATTCCGGCAGCAGCCGGCGGGTCATCTCCTCCAGCTGCGCCAGCAACGCGCGGTCCTCGACCAGCACCAGCGGATCGTCGCCCGCTTCGACCAGGCCGCGCTTTTCCTCATGGCTGCGCGCGCGATGGGGATCGGCGGGGACATACATCATAGGCGGCAACAGCCAGGGCTGTCCGCCGCTGCCGCCGACCACGGGGACGGCGACATCCAGCAGCGGCGCCCAGGCTTCGACCAGCACGTCATGCCCTTCGCCATGCAGATAGTCGATCTGCGCCTGCGCCTGCGCCCAGCTGTCGACCATGGCGAGGCCCCAGGAGGCGGAAGAGGCGTTGGGCTTCACCACCAGCCGTTCGGCGCGGAAGGCGGGTTCGGCGGGCAGGCCGCCCCGGCGAAAAATCTGCGCGGGCATGGTCGGCACGCCATGGGCGCTGGCGATCAGCTTGCTCAAATATTTGTCGTCCGACACGCCGCGCAGGATCGGGCTGGCGCCCATATGCGGCACGTCGCGCCAACTGAGCAGCAGCGGCGCCATCATCTCGCTATTCTGGAAACCGCCGCGATTGAGCAGAGTGACGACGAAATCGACGTCCGGCCGCTCGAACAGCGCCTCATAGCTGTTGGCGACCCGGATATGGAGGCCGATATCCTCCAGCGTGGTGCGCATCTCATGATGATAGATGGCGTGATTGCCGTCGACAGCGTCGGGCGCGCCGGTCGCCCGCGCATGTTTGGCGAGGAAGAGGACGCGCAGCCGGGCCTTGTCGGCCGGGGAGATGCGCACGCAACGGTCCATATGGGTCATGCGGCCCTTTTGCCCGATGCGCATGACATGCCCTTGACCGGGCGATGACGCCCCCGAGACGGGACGGCTGCACGGTCGTGACGGGGCAATGACGGGAAGATGTCAGTCGGCGGTGATCGCCCGCGCAACCGCCTCCGCCACCTTGATGCCGTCGATCGCGGCGGACAATATGCCACCGGCATAGCCCGCGCCCTCGCCCGCCGGATAGAGGCCCGCGACGTTGAGGCTCTGGAAATCCTTGCCTCGCGTGATGCGCAGCGGCGAGGATGTGCGGGTTTCCACGCCCGTCATTACCGCGTCGGGATGGTCGTAATCGGCGAGTTGCCGGCCGAAGACAGGCAGCGCCTCGCGAAACGCCTCGATCACGAAGGGTGGCAGGCACATCGACAGGTCGGTCGGGGTGACGCCGGGCTTGTAGGAGGGCGTTACCGATCCGAACGCCGTCGAAGGCCGCCCGGCGAGGAAATCGCCCACCGTCTGTCCCGGCGCCCAATAGGAGGAACCGCCCGCGACATAGGCCAGACTTTCCCAATGGCGCTGGAAATCGATCCCGGCGAGCGGCCCGCCCGGATAGTCGCGCGCCGGGTCGATGCCGACGACCAGCCCCGAATTGGCGTTGAATTCGGCGCGGCTATATTGGCTCATGCCGTTGGTGACGACGCGCCCCTCTTCGGACGTGGCGGCGACCACCCGCCCACCCGGACACATGCAGAAGCTGTAGACGGTGCGGCCATTGTCGCAATGATGGGCAAGGCTGTAGGCGGCCGCGCCCAGATCGGGGTGGCCGGCGCACTGGCCGTAGCGGGCGCGGTCAATCCAGCTTTGCGGATGCTCGATCCGCACGCCGATCGAAAAGGGCTTGGCCTCCATATGGACGCCCTGGCGGTGCAGCATCTCGAAGGTCGGGCGGGCGCTGTGGCCGACCGCCATGACGACATGGTCCGTCTCGATCACGCTGCCGTTGTGCAGGACAAGCCCGCGCAGCCGCTGCGTCCCGTCGCCCTGCCGCTCCAGCACCAGATCGTCGACGCGGTGCTGCCAGCGATATTCGCCGCCCAGCGATTCAATCTGCCTGCGCATCGATTCCACCATCGAGACGAGGCGGAAGGTGCCGATATGGGGATGGGCTTCCCAGAGGATATCGTCCGGCGCACCGGCGGCGACGAATTCCTCCAGCACCTTGCGGCCCAGGAAACGCGGGTCCTTCACCCGGCAATAGAGTTTGCCGTCGGAGAAGGTGCCCGCCCCACCCTCGCCGAACTGGACGTTGGAATCGGGATTGAGTTCGGCGCGGCGCCACAGGCCCCACGTATCCCTGGTCCGCTCGCGCACTTGCCTGCCCCGATCGAGGATGATCGGTCTGAACCCCATCTGCGCCAGGATCAGGCCCGCGAACAGCCCGCACGGCCCCGCGCCGATCACCACCGGCCGCCTGCCCTGCCAGCCTTCGGGAACATGGGCGACGAACCTGTAGGCCGTATCCGGCGTCGGGCGGACGTCATGGTCGCCGGCGAAGCGATCCAGCACGGCGGCTTCGTCGGCGACATCGACGTCGAGCGTGTAGACGAGCTGGATCGCGTTCCTACGCCGCGCATCATTGCCGCGCCGCACGACGCTGTGGCCCCGCAACGCCTGCGGTTCGATCGCCAAGCGCTGGCAAATGGCGACGGGCATCGCCTCGGCCGGGTGGTCGAGGGGCAGTTTCAGGCCGGAAAGACGGATCATGGTGCGAGCCCATAATGGCTTGGGCCGCGAAAGGAAACTAGTGGTCCGATTCTGACATTTGCTACCCTATCGGATGGGGGCGTTCAAATGTCAGAATCCTTTCGGACCACTAGTAATTTTATGATTCTAGTGGATTTTACGATTTTGACATTTGCAGGCCGATCCCAACCGCCAAGGGATGCAAATGTCAAAATCAATCCACTAGGCGCGCCGCACCCGCCCCGCCAGCCACTCGCCCGCCAGCGCCGCCGCCATGCTGAGTCCTGTCAGCGGAAAGACCAGACCCAGCATCACCATCAGCCCGGCCACCGTTCGCTTTGCGCGCGATGATGGCGGCGGCGGTGCGGACAGGCGGCCATCGCGCCGACGCTTCCACCACAGGACCGGCGCGGTAAGGCAGAGCGCCAGCAGGCACAGGCATCCCGCCAGCATCAGCAGGCGGTTCACCTCGCCATATTGCTCGCCCTGATGCGTGGCGATGCCCCATTCGACCGTCTTCGCGCCCATGCCGAACTCACGCCAGTCCATGTCCTGCACCACCGCGCCGTCCGCTGCATCGATCGCAATGGCGCGGGCGTCGTCGGCGCGGCTGGCGGTCGCCGTCACCAGATAGGGCGCGCCCGGGGTCGCGGGCAGGAAGAGTTGATAGCCCGCCGACAGGCCGCGCCGCCCGGCGATGCGGACGACCGCGTCGATGCCGATGTCGCGCGGCGCCCGTGCCGCCGGCGCATCGCCCTCCCGCAGGGTCCAGGGCAACGCCTCCTTCGCGGCGGGCGCCCAGGGATTGACCTGCATCGGTGGACGCCCCGCGCCATTGGCGGCGATCACCGCGCGCAGCCCGCCGCCCCAGACATCGGTCCAGGGCATACCCGTCACCGCGAGGAACAGGATCAGCGCCGCCGACAAGAAGCCGAGCGTGCCATGCAGGTCACGCCAGAAAAGCCGGCCGCGCGCGCTGCCCCGAACCGCCAGCGCCGGCTGGCCACGCCGGGGCCAGCGCAGATAGAGGCCGGTGACGCACAGGATGATGGCCCATCCGGCCACCACCTCGACCAGCCGGTTCCCCACCGGCCCCGTGATCGCCAGGCTGTGCAGGGTCTTGACCGTCTGCATCAGCCCGCCGTCGCGCATCTGCCCCAGGACGCGCCCGTCACGCGGGTCGACGAAATGGATGATCGTTCCTCCGCCTTCCGTCGGCGTGACCACGCGCCAGCTTTCCCCATCCGCTGCCGGGCGCAGCACTTGCGTCGCCTTCGCGCCCGCCTGCCGCTCGGCGGCGGCGACGATCCGCGAGGGCGGCAGTAGCGGCATGGCGACGCCGGACGACAGCCGCACCGGATAGATCAGCGCCTCCAGCTCCGGCTTGTAAAGGTAGAGCGCGCCGGTAACGGCCATCAGCGCCAGCACCGGCAGGACGATCAGCCCGGCATAGAAATGCCAGCGCCACATGGCGCGATAGAAGGCGCCCTGTTCCACGGTCGCGCCCATCAGAAACGCGCCCGCACGCCGGCATAGAAGGCGCGGCGCTCGACGGGATAGAAGCTGACGCTGCCCTCGTCGGGGGCGGTGGTCGGGTTGTCGGGCGTATAGCGGACCAGCGCGCTGATGTCGCCGATCGCCCGTTCCTTCGTCAGGTTGCGTGCGTCGAGGAACAGGGTGACGCCATCGCGGACCTGCGCCTGCGCGCCAAGGTTGAGCAGCGCATAGCTGCCGACACGCTTCGTGTTGGCATAGTCGACCCAGGCGCCCTGCGGCAACCATTCCACCGCCGGTGAGACGCTGAGCTGATCCGTGCCCAGCTTCAATTCCGCCCGGTAGAAATGGCGCGGCACGACCGGCAGGCGATTGTCGCCGAACTGGACATCATCGCGGAAGCGGAAATCGCTATATTGATAGACCTGCCGCAGGCTGGCCCAGGGCGCAAACGTCAGGTCCAGCCCCGCCTCCAGCCCCTGATGCCGGGTCTTGCCGGCATTGAAGGTGGCGGCCGGGATGGTGCCCGCCACCACGCTATATTGCAGCATCTCCCCCCTTATGTCGGCGCGATAGAGGCTGATGTCCCAGGCAGCGATACCCAGCCGTCCGCGCGTGCCGACTTCCGCCGTCCATGCCTTTTGCAGGCCTACGGGCGTGAATCCGGGCGCGCCGCCGGCCGGGGTCTGGCTGAGTTCGCCAAAGCCGGGCAGTTCGACCGACCGGCTGACATTGGCGTAGAATTGCAGCGTTTCGACCGGCTGGTAGAGCAGGCCGAATTTGGGCGCGAAGGCGTCGAAATCAGCCTCTCCGCTGCGCGCCGGGGCGAAGCGATTGGTGATGCGGCGCTCACCATGGCTGTAGAGGCCGCCGCCGATCAGCCAGAGATTGGGCACGGGCGCGATGCGGACTTCGCCATAGCTGTTGATCGTCTGCGCCGTCTGCCGGGCATTGGCGGTGATCGCGCCGCGCCGGCCCGAAACATTGACGAACTGCCTTGCCTCGACCGTGCCGAACCGCGCCTGGCTGCCGATCGTCAGTTCGACGGGCATCGCGCCGATCTCGCCCGCCAGGTCGAGGCTGACGAACAGGCCGCGATCCTCCGATTTCTGGTCGATGACCTGATAAATGGGATGGAACAGGCTTTTCGCATTATAGAAGAGGCCGAAGGCGAGGCTGCCATGGCCCAGATCGACGGTCGTGCGATTTTGCAGGCGGATCGAATCGATGTCGCGCGCCTGATCGCCAACGAAACTTCCCCTGGCCGGGTTGGTCAGGACATCCTTCTCGCTCAGCGCGCCGGCGAGGTGCTGGCGGATCGTCTGCGCGCTGGCATAGAAACGGGTTTCGACGCCCTCGCCCAGCCTCAATCCGACATTGCCGTTGAAGCGCAGCGCCTTGCGATCGCCATGGGCGCGGTCGCTGTCGGATCGGTCGCCCGCGACAGCGAAATAGACATCTCCACGGTCATCGGCGTGACCATAGGCGATCTTGCCACGCAGCGTGTCGAAACTGCCGCCATCGAGGCGCAGTTCCACGCCCGGCGCGCTGCGGCCGGTCGGCGTCACCGCATTGATCGCCCCGCCCAGCGTCGATCCGCCGAAGCGCAGCGCATTGCCGCCGCGATACACCTCGATATGCTGGAAAATCTGCGGGTCCAGTTCCTGGAAATCGCCATTGTCGTCGGCCGAATTGATCGGGATGCCATCCTGCAACAGGGTCAGGCCGCGCATATGATAGCCGCGCGACAGGCCGGAGCCGCGGATCGAGAGGCGCACTTCCTGCCCGAAACGCGGCTGGGTGTAGACTCCTGGCGAAAAGGCCAGCGCGTCGCGGAGCGAGACGGCGAGCCTGTCTTCAAAATCCTCCGCTGCAACGACATCGACGCCGCCGGGGGTCTTTTGAACGCGGGACGCCGCCGCTTCGACGATCGGGCTGGCGGTGACGATGATCGCCCTCTGATCGCCCTCTTCGGCGAGGGCGGGAGTGGCGGACAGGAGGAGGGCGCACAGCGGCAGGCTGCGCGCGGCATGGACATGATGCATTAGTTTGGTAACTTTCTGAAAAGGCATGACAAAGCCACGCGCCGATGCAGGGCGAGGCGGATATCGGCTTTCAGAAGATCGCGGGCGGTCCCACGGACGGAGGCGGCGGCGCGGCGAGCCGGGCGATGAGACCGGTCTTGAGCGCGAAGGCGATGGGACCAAAGGCCAGTTGCCAGGCCGGCAACGGCAGGTCGGCCAGCAGCAGCGGCGGCACCACCGGCTGGACCGAGGCGGCGAAGGGGCAATGCTGCCGCCCCGTCATGCCGTCATCGGGTCGATGGTCGCGCCGATCGGGCGCCTGGCCGCGGTCGACAACGACATTGACAGGCCCGGTTCCGGTGCAGAGCGTGACCACCACGCCCTTTTCCGTCCTTACCGGCATGAAGCCCGCCGGCGCGATGATCTGAATCGCCAGGACGAGCAGCGCCAGCGCGGCCAGCAGGCCACGCGCGCCTTCGCTCTGTCGGATCGCCCCCATCATGCGCCCGCCGTAGCGGCTTGGCCCGCGCCTGTCACTGAGGCAAAAGGACCATGGGAACGGATTGGACTCTCTTTCACTAACCTTGACGTAAACGTAAAGCGGGGTTACATCGGCATCATGGACAAGCGCAGCAGCATCGCCGGCATCGAACTGCCCGACCATAGCGAACGGCAGAGCTACAGCATCACCGACCTTTCCGAAGAGTTCGGTGTCACCGCGCGAGCGCTGCGCTTCTACGAGGATGAAGGGCTGATCTCGCCCGAACGGCAAGGCCTGTCCCGCATCTATTCGCGCCGCGACCGCGCCCGGCTGGCGTGGATATTGCGGGGCAAGCGAGTCGGCTTCAGCCTCACCGAAATCCGCGAGATGATCGACCTTTATGACGCCGACGAGGCGCATGAGGAACAGCGCCGCGTCACCGTGGACAAGTGCCGCGCGCGCATCGACCTGCTGACGCGGCAGAAGGACGATATCGACGCCGCCATCGACGAACTCGCCGCTTTCGTCGCAACCATCGAAGACAATTAAGCCCTCCCCCCCGCCGGGGGTCCCGAATAACATGTCAGGAGAAGATCATGCCCAGCTATGCCGCCCCCATTCGTGACACCCGCTTCGTGCTGGACCATGTCGTCGGGCTGGACCGCTACGCCAACCTGCCCGGCTTCGAGAACGCCACCCCCGACCTGGTCGATGCGATCCTGACCGAAGGCGGCAAGCTGGCGGCGGAGATTCTCTTCCCGCTGAACGCGGTTGGCGACAAGGAAGGCTGCACCCGCAACCCCGACGGCAGCGTGACCACGCCGACCGGCTTCAAGCAGGCGTTCGACACCTATGTCGAGGGCGGCTGGACGACGCTGCACGGCCCGGTCGAATATGGCGGCCAGGGCCTGCCCAATGTCGTCGCGGCGGCGGTGGGCGAATATGTGCTGTCGTCCAACCACAGTTTCGAAATGTATCATGGCCTGACCAGCGGCGCCGTTTCCGCCCTGCTGGCCAAGGGCAGCGACGAACTGAAGCAGAAATATGTCCCCAACATGGTGTCGGGCAAATGGACCGGCACGATGAACCTGACCGAGCCGCACGCCGGCACCGACCTTGGCCTCATCAAGACCAAGGCCACGCCCAATGACGATGGCAGCTACGCCATCAGCGGCACGAAAATCTTCATCTCCGCCGGCGAGCATGACCTGGCGGAGAATATCATCCACCTCGTCCTCGCCAAGACGCCGGGCGCGCCCGACAGCAGCAAGGGCATCTCGCTCTTCGTCGTGCCGAAGTTCCTCGTCAACGCCGACGGCTCGCTGGGCGACCGCAACGCCGTGTCCTGCGGGTCGCTGGAGCATAAGATGGGCATCCATGGCAACGCGACCTGCGTCATGAACTATGACGGCGCGACCGGATGGATGGTGGGCGAGGAGAATAAGGGCCTGGCCGCCATGTTCATCATGATGAACGCCGCGCGCATGTGGGTGGGAATGCAGGGGCTGGGTCAGGCCGAAATCGCCTATCAGAACGCCGTTCACTATGCCCATGATCGCCGTCAGGGCCGCGCGCTCACCGGCCCCAAGGAGCCGGGCGAAAAGGCCGATACGCTGTTCGTCCATCCCGACGTGCGCCGCATGTTGATGGAAGCCAAGGCGCTGACCGAGGGGCTGCGCGCGCTGATGCTGTGGGGCGCGTTGCAGGTGGACCTGGCCCATCAGGCCGCAACCGAAGAGGAGCGGCAGGCCGCCGACGATCTGGTCCAGCTGCTGACGCCGGTGCTCAAGGGCTATGGCACCGACAAGGGCTTCGACGTCGCGGTGATGGCGCAGCAGGTGTTCGGCGGCCATGGCTATATCTGGGAAAATGGCGTCGAGCAGTATGTCCGCGACGCGCGCATCGCCCAGATCTACGAAGGCACCAACGGCGTGCAGGCGATGGACCTGGTCGGGCGCAAGCTACCGATGAACGGTGGCCGCGCGCTCCAGGGCTTCCTGAAGATGGTCGGTGACGAAGTCGCCGCCGCGAAGGATAATGAGAAGCTGGCGGGCATCGCCGAAGCACTGGAAAAGGCCAGCGGGCAGCTCGGCGCGGCGACCATGTGGCTGATGCAGAACGCCATGAAGAACCCCGACCATGCCGGGGCCGGCGCGCATCATTACATGCATATATTGGGCATCGTCGCGACGGGCCTGATGTGGCTGCGCATGGCGAAGGCGGCCGCCACGCTGATCGAGGCGGGAGACGGCGACGCCAAATATCTGGAAGCCAAGCTGGTTACGGCACGTTTCTTCGCCGAACGGATCATGCCCGATGCGGGGTCACTGCGCCGCAAGATCGAGGGCGGCGCCGATGCGCTGATGGCGCTCGATCCCGAAATGTTCCTGGCCGCCTGAACCAGGCGACCAGCATCAAGGCAAGCGAAAGGCGGCCATATGGCCGCCCTTTTCGCATGGCTCAGGCTGCGAGCGACAGCTGTTCCTCGACCGGAACCGGGGTCACATGATCGGCGACCGGCGCCTTGGTCCTATTAAGCGCGGCGATATAGCGCTTGGCCGAAACCACATCACGACGATAGGCGAAATAAAGCGACAGCAGGGAAAACATCTTGGAGCCTCGATTGGGGAATTTGCTGCGTTGCAGCATTACGACTTATGTGGGCTTCCGCGGGGCTTTTCGCAAATGCAATGGAATCGAAGGCGATTGCAGTTAATGTATCTCCACCCCATGGCGCATAGGGTTGCGCCATGGGGTGGAGATATTCGGGAAGGCTGGAAGCGGCCAAAGCCGGAAATTCAATTGCAAATAAACCTGTTCCAGAACCGGACTAAGCAGGATTTCGTTCCGGCCCGTATAAGGGATCGGGAACAGTCCACGCAGAAGGCAAATCTGAAAAGTTACCCCACAGGTTCCACTCGCCGTTAGCTGCATCAAACGATGCCAGTCCCCATTGGGGTGGGTCAGGCCAGCCAAACCAATCCCGATCAATCAAAAACAAGATTTCGTTGCCAAACTCGGCAACGAACCCCGTTCCCATCTTTCGCGCCCAATCGTGGTCGTCTCCGAGTGCGGATATCGCTGGCCAGTCGTTTAAGCCCGCACGCCGCCAAGTAAGTGGCCAGCTTGCGCGTTCGCGATACCCCTTCTTCATAGAACGAGATCGCAAAAAGCTCGCCTTCCATGGGTTTGATTCCCAAAACATTTGCGATTGGGCCTCTCGTGTCCGGTTCGTCTTCTTTATGCTCCGAAAGCCGACAGGTCGCAAACCACCCCTTTTCCCCATTCACACCTTAAAAGGGCAGCAGCGCCTCGTACACATCCGCACCGGGCTTTCCCTCCACCGCCACGCCCCGGCGCAACAGGAAGGCATGGCGCACGATCTCCGCCTGCTGCTCGATGCCATAGTTCGCGAACGGCTTGCCCGGCACGATCTGGTAGCCGTAGCGACAGAAAGGATGGCGCATCAGCGGCAACCACCAGCGGCCCGATCGCTGCGCCTGCCAGACATGGGTCATTTCATGGAGGAAATGGCCCTGGAGATGCAGCGGGCTTTCGCAGAAATCGGCGCAGAACAGGCCGCCTTCGGGATGGAACCAGAGATCGCCATCGGGCGCCATGGTCACGCCTTTCGGCTGCAGCGGCCACCATTTGCGATTATGCACCCGCACGCGGCCATAATCGATCGCCCGCCCGAAGACCGAGCGGGCGAGGGCCGTTTCCTGCGGGGTGAGCGGGCGGCCGGTCAATGGGCGGCGGTGTCGCCGGCCCTGGGCGCGGCGGCCGCTTCGGGCTTGCGGATCACGGCGTCGACCAGCAGGCGATCGCCATTACCCATCAGGAAGGTCAATTGCATCTTGCCCCGGCTGATCGCGGTGTCGTTGATGCCGAAAAGCATCAGATGCTTGCCGCCCGGCGCGAAGGCGACCTTGCCCTTGGCCGGAATGTCGACGCTGTCGATCCGCTCCATCGTCGTCATGCCGTCCTTCGTCAGGCTTTCATGCATTTCGACCTTGAGCGCATAATCGGTGATGACGCCCCGCAATTGCGCGCCTGCATCGCCGCCATGCGCCACGAAATAGCCGGCGGACGGCATCTCCTTATTGGGGGACAGGCGAATCCAGGCCTGATCGATATAGGCCGGCGCGGGATCGCCGCAGGCGCTGAGCGCCAGGGGCGCCGCGAGGACGAAAAGGGCAAAGGGCGCACGCATCCGACACTCCATGACTGTCTCGTTTTCGGTCGTATGCTTAGGTAATCGCGCCGGCTTCTTGTGCCAAGCGAAAGCACGCCTATATCCCTCCTTGCAAACCGGCCTTGCCTTGGCGCTTTAGTGAGGTATGGGGCCGTCAACCGCTGAGTATATTTGGGGTTACAAGAGGAAAAGATGGCAAAAGTTATCGGGATTGACCTGGGCACCACCAACAGCTGCATCGCCGTGATGGACGGCGGCAAGCCCAAGGTCATTGAGAATGCGGAAGGGGCGCGCACCACCCCCTCGATCGTCGCCTTCGCCAAGGATGGCGAACGTCTGATCGGGCAGCCGGCCAAGCGCCAGGCGGTGACGAACCCGGACAACACGATTTTCGCGGTGAAGCGCCTGATCGGCCGCCGCTTCGACGATCCCATGACCAAGAAGGACATGGAACTCGTCCCCTATTCGATCGCCAAGGGTCCGAATGGCGACGCCTGGGTCAAGGCCGGCGGCCAGGATTACAGCCCGTCGCAAATCAGCGCGTTCATCCTGCAGAAGATGAAGGAAACCGCTGAATCCTATCTCGGCGAAACCGTGACGCAGGCGGTCATCACCGTTCCGGCCTATTTCAACGACGCCCAGCGTCAGGCGACCAAGGACGCCGGCCAGATCGCGGGCCTGGAAGTGCTGCGCATCATCAACGAGCCGACCGCGGCGGCGCTAGCCTACGGCCTCGACAAGCAGGACGGCAAGACGATCGCGGTCTATGACCTTGGCGGCGGCACCTTCGACATCTCCATCCTGGAGATTGGCGACGGCGTGTTCGAAGTGAAGTCGACCAATGGCGACACCTTCCTGGGCGGCGAGGATTTCGACGCCAAGCTGGTGGAATATCTGGCCGCCGACTTCCAGAAAGCCGAAGGCATCGACCTGACCAAGGACAAGCTGGCGCTGCAGCGGCTGAAGGAAGCGGCGGAAAAGGCGAAGATCGAGCTGTCCTCGGCGCAGACGACCGAAGTCAACCTGCCCTTCATCACCGCCGATCAGAATGGTCCGAAGCATCTGGTGAAGACCGTGACCCGCGCCGATCTGGAGCGTCTGGTCGCCGACCTCATCAAGCGCACGATGGAGCCTTGCAAGAAGGCGATGGCGGATGCCGGCGTTTCGACCAGCGAGATCAGCGAAGTCGTCCTGGTCGGCGGCATGACCCGTATGCCCAAGGTGCGCGAAGCCGTGAAGGAATTCTTCGGCAAGGAACCGCACACCGGCGTGAACCCGGACGAAGTCGTCGCCATGGGCGCGGCGATCCAGGCGGGCGTGCTGCAGGGCGACGTCAAGGACGTGCTGCTGCTCGACGTGACCCCGCTGTCGCTGGGCATCGAGACGCTGGGCGGCGTGTTCACCCGCATGATCGACCGCAACACCACCATCCCCGCCAAGAAGTCGCAGGTCTATTCGACCGCCGACGACAATCAGCAGGCGGTGACGATCCGCGTGTTCCAGGGCGAGCGTGAAATGGCGGCGGACAACAAGATACTGGGCCAGTTCGACCTGGTCGGCATCCCGCCGGCGCCGCGCGGCGTGCCGCAGATCGAAGTGACGTTCGACATCGACGCCAACGGTCTGGTCAACGTGTCGGCCAAGGACAAGGGCACCGGCAAGGAACAGCAGATCCGCATCCAGGCGTCGGGCGGCCTTTCCGACGCTGATATCGACCAGATGGTCAAGGATGCCGAGCGCTTCGCCGAGGAGGACAAGAAGCGTCGTGAAGCGGCCGAGGCCAAGAACAACGCCGAAAGCCTGGTCCACACCACCGAGGCGCAGCTGGCCGAACATGGCGACAAGGTCGATGCATCGCTGAAGGGCGAGATCGAGACCGCGATCGCTGCGACCAAGAGCGCGATCGAGGGCGGCGACGCCGAAGCGATGAAAACCAAGGCGCAGGAACTCGCCACGGTCGCGATGAAGCTGGGCCAGGCGATCTACGAGAAGGAGCAGGCGGCAGCGGCGGCTCCGGGCGGAGAAGGTGCCTCGGGCGCCAAGGCCGACGACGATGTCGTCGATGCCGAATTCTCGGAAGTGGATGACAACAAGGCGTAAGGCCATGCCTATCAACCGTCATTCCGGCGAAGGCTGGAATCTCTCTTCTTCGGCCCCGGCGCATGAAGGCAAGGGAGACCCCGGCTTTCGCCGGGGTGACGGTGAAGGCGCGCCGGGGGCGATATGACTACCGAAATGGATTATTATGCGCTGCTCGAAATCGAGCGCACGGCGGACGGCACGGCCGTCAAGAGCGCCTATCGCAAGCTGGCGATGAAATATCACCCGGACAAGACCGGGGGCTGCACCGACAGCGAGGCCAAGTTCAAGGCCGTATCCGAAGCCTATGAGTGCCTGAAGGACCCGCAAAAGCGCGCGGCCTATGACCGTTATGGCCATGCGGCCTACACCAATGCGCAAAATGGCGGCGGTGGCGGCGGTGGTTTCCGTGGCGGCGCGGGCGGCTTTTCCGACCTGGGCGATATTTTCGAGACGATCTTCGGCCAGTCCGGCTTCGGCGGCGCGGGCGGCGGGCGTCAGCAGCAGCGGCGCGGCGCGGACCTGCGCTACGACATGGAGATCACGCTCGACGAAGCCTATCATGGCAAGCAGACCGAGATCCAGATCGAGGTGTCGGCCGCCTGCGACAGTTGCGACGGTTCGGGCGCCCAGCCCGGCACCGGGGTAAAGAGTTGCGGCACCTGCGGCGGCCATGGCCAGGTCCGCGCGCAGCAGGGCTTCTTCGTCGTGGAGCGCACCTGCCCGTCCTGCCATGGCGCGGGCCAGGTGATCGAAAGTCCCTGCCGCTCCTGCCGGGGTGAAGGGCGGGTGGACAAGCCCAAGACGCTGTCGGTCAACGTGCCCGCCGGCGTCGACGAAGGCACCCGCATCCGCCTGTCGGGCGAGGGCGAGGCTGGCGCGCGCGGCGCGCCTGCGGGCGACCTCTATATTTTCCTGCATGTAAAGCGGCATTCGATTTTCGAGCGCGACGGCACGACCCTGTTCTGCCGGGCGCCGGTCAGCTTCACGACCGCCTCATTGGGTGGCGTGATCGAGGTGCCGGGCCTGGACGGCGTGCGGCATGAGATCAAAATCCCGAGCGGCATCCAGTCGGGCAAGCAGATTCGCCAGCGCGGCGCCGGTATGCCGGTGTTGAACGGCCGGGGACAGGGCGACCTCGTGATCCAGGTCGATGTCGAGACGCCGACCAAGCTGACGGCCAAGCAGCGCGAACTGCTGGAAGCGTTCCGCGAGACGGAAACCGGCGAGGAATGCCCGCAATCGACGGGCTTCTTCTCCAAGCTCAAGGAATTATGGGGGGATTGAGCCTCCCCTCGTCATTGCGAGCGTAGCGAAGCAATCCACTGTCGCGCACATGGATTGCTTCGCTACGCTCGCAATGACGAACCTATCGACGCTCCCGCCGCGCCCACCAGTAGAAGGGCAGGCCGGCCGCCATCAGCAGGATGCTGGACCCGCTGGCCACCAGCCCCGCGCCCCAGAGCGTCCAGAACGCATAGCCAAGGCCGATGACCGCCATCGGCACCACCAGCCGGAAGCGCAGGCTGGCCAGCGCGCAGCCGACATAAAGCCACAGCGTCGCCGATGTCGCCAGCAGCGCCATGGCGGTGAACAGCGCCACCAGCCCCTGCAGGCTGTTCGCCACCAGCATCAGGCTGGCCAGCACCGTCGACAGGATCAGCCCGCGCACGGGCGTTCCCCTGGCATCCGTGCCCGCCAGCCAGCGCGGCAATTCGCCCGCGCGCGCCATCGCCAGCGGCACTTCGCCCTGGAGCAGCGTCCAGCCGTTGAGCGCGCCGAGGCAGCTCACCACCACGAAGATGGCGATGAAGCCGGCCGGGCCGGACGACCAATAATGGCTGACGAACGCGCCGAAGGGCGATCCGGTCTGCGTCTCTGCGGCGGGCAGGGTCAGAGCGATGCCCGAGCATACCAGCAGATAGATGAGGCCCGTCGCGGCGGTGCCGATCAATGTCGCGCGCGGGATGGTCCGCGCGGGGTCGCGCACCTTGTCGGCGGCGACGGACGCGGATTCGAAGCCCAGCAGCGCCCAGAGCGTCAGCGCCGCCGATGCGGTGATGCCCGCGCCCGTGAGGCCCTGCGCCGGGAAGGGGGCGACCTGCGCCCTGCCGCTGCCCAGGATCAGCAGCAACAGGATGAGGACGACGATAATCGGGATCAGCTTGATGACGGTCGTGCCGATCTGCGTCAGGCCGGCGGCGCGCGCGCCGATCAGGTTGATGCCGGTCATCGCCCACAGGAAGGCGATCGAGCAAAGCGCGCCCATGCCCGGCTGAGCTAGCGCCGGCACGATGCTGCTGAGATTGGCCGTCGCCGCCACCGCGATGGTGACGTTGGTGATGATGATCGAGATCCAGTAGATCCAGCCGATCGCGAAGCCCGCCAGCGGACCATAAGCACGCGCGATCATCTGCGAGGCGTTGGCGTCGGGCATGGCGACGGTCAGCCGCGCGATGACGAAGGCCAGCACCAGCGACCCGGCGATGGTGAACACCCAGCCCGCCACCGCGTCCCAGCCAAAAGGCGCGAGGCTGGCCGGCAGCAGGAACACGCCCGATCCGATCATGTTGCCCATGACCAGTGCGATGCAGGCGGCGAGGCCCAGGGTTCGAGAGGAGGAAGGGAGGGAGGCCACGTCGTTCGACTGATTGCTCATGCCCGGATGCCTAATAGCGCAGGCGACCGATGGCTAGTGGTCCGATTCTGACATTCGACACCGCTTGAGGCCATGTCCCACAGGAATGTCAGAATCTATTCGGACCACTAGAAATATTTGATTCTAGTGGATTTTACGATTTTGACATTTGCAGACCCATCCCAACCGCCAGGGGATGCAAATGTCAAAATCAATCCACTAGAGCGCGCTGCGCTTAAGCGGATGGTCTGGCGCCTTTTAGGTTCCAGACAGGTCCGGCGATTCCCATCCGCCGGATGCACCCCAGTGAAAAGGCGACTATGGCGTTTGTAAACACCATAATCGCCAACGAAGAAGGGCGCGGCTATCGGCCACGCCCTTCTCCATCCGCTTGTTCGCGTCTCACACGCCGGCGGGCGTGGGATCGCCGAACGGCCCTTTCCGCTTGCGCGTCTTGGGGATGGACGATCCGGCCGCGGGGATCACCGAGGGCTTGATCGTGGTGCCGTCGTCGCGGGTGATCTCACCCTTGTCGAGCAGGGTCTTGATCTCCTCGCCGCTCAGCGTCTCATATTCCAGCATCGCATTGGCCAGCAGATGCAACTGGTCCTCATGGCCCTTCAGCACTTCCTGCGCGCGGGCATAGCCCTGTTCCACCAGCCCGCGAATTTCCTTGTCGATCAGCTTGGCCGTCTCGTCCGACATATGGACGCGCTGGCTCTGCGAATAGCCGAGGAAGGTTTCGCCCTGCTGCTCCTCATATTGCAGCGGACCCAGCTTGTCGGACATGCCCCATTGCGTGACCATGTCGCGCGCCAGCTTGGTGGCGTACTGGATATCGCCCGACGCGCCGCTCGACACCTTGTCATAGCCGAAGATGATCTCCTCGGCGACGCGGCCGCCCATGGCGACGGCCATGTTCGCGTGCATCTTGTCGCGATGATAGCTGTAGCTGTCCCGCTCCGGCAGGCGCATCACCATGCCCAGCGCACGGCCGCGCGGGATGATCGTCGCCTTGTGGATCGGGTCGGACGCCGGTTCATGGACCGCGACGATGGCATGGCCCGCCTCATGATAGGCGGTCATCTTCTTCTCATCGTCGGTCATGACCATGGAGCGGCGCTCGCTGCCCATCATGACCTTGTCCTTGGCCGCCTCGAACTCGTCCATGGCGACCAGACGCTTGCCGCGACGGGCGGCCATCAGGGCGGCTTCGTTGACGAGGTTGGCAAGATCGGCGCCCGAGAAACCGGGCGTGCCGCGCGCGATGGTGCGCGGGTTGACGTCCGGCGCCAGCGGCACTTTTTTCATGTGCACGGCCAGGATCTTCTCGCGGCCCTCGATGTCGGGACGGGGCACCACGACCTGGCGGTCGAAGCGGCCCGGACGCAGCAACGCGGGGTCCAGCACGTCGGGGCGGTTGGTCGCCGCGACGATGATGATGCCCTCATTCGCCTCGAAGCCGTCCATCTCGACCAGAAGCTGGTTCAGCGTCTGCTCGCGCTCGTCATTGCCATTGCCCAGGCCCGCGCCGCGATGGCGGCCGACCGCGTCGATCTCGTCGATGAAGACGATGCAGGGCGCGTTCTTCTTGGCCTGCTCGAACATATCGCGCACGCGGCTCGCGCCGACGCCGACGAACATTTCGACAAAGTCGGAGCCGGAGATGGTGAAGAAGGGCACGCCCGCCTCGCCCGCGATCGCGCGCGCCAGCAGCGTCTTGCCGGTGCCGGGCGAACCGACCAGCAGCGCGCCCTTGGGAATCTTGCCGCCCAGCCGCGCGAACTTGCTCGGGTCCTTCAGAAACTCGACGATTTCCTGCAATTCCTCGCGCGCTTCGTCGATGCCGGCGACGTCGTCGAACGTCACCTTGCCGTGCTTCTCGGTCAGCAGCTTGGCCTTCGACTTGCCGAAGCCCATGGCGCCGCCCGCGCCGCCGCCCTTCTGCATCTGGCGCAGCACGAAGAAGGCGATGCCCAGGATCAACAGGAAGGGCAGCGACTGGTAGATCAGGATCATCCAGAAGCTGGGCTGCGCTTCGGCCTGACCCGAATATTTGACGTTATAATCGTCCAGCAGGCCGGTGAGGCCCGGATCGCTGACCGGCAGGGTCGAGAATTTCTGGCCGCTCGACAGCGTGCCGGAAATCTTGTCCGGCGCGATGGCGACGTCCTTGACCTGTCCCTCCTGCACCTTGGCGCGGAATTCGGAATAGGCGATCTCGCTGCCCGTCGCGCCCACCGGGCGGTCGAACATGGATACGAACAGCAACAGGGCGACGATCACGCCGGCCCATATCATCGCGCTCTTGATCCAGGGATTGCCCTGCGGGTCTTTCTCGTCGTTCATCATCACTCTCTTTCACCCGCCAAGATAGGGAACGCCCGTAAAAGCGCAAGCGGATGCGCGCGGCGTTCAGCCGCCGAAGATCGCCGAAATCGCGATATAGCCGAGCGCGACCGCCGCGCCGCCCGACAGGCCGCACAACAGATAGCCCATATAGAGCAGCAGCGGCGGATGCGGGCGCTTCAGCCGGCGGTTCCGTTGCGCCGCCGAAAGGATCACGCTCGCCAGCAGGCCATAGGTCAGGGCCGCAAATTCCATCATGTCGTCATTATCCCCGCAGAAATCGGGAAGGGATTAACCATGAGGGATGTTAAGAAAACATCATTGCAGCGCAGCAAAGCGATCAGTCGTGAGAGTCGCGGGTCCGGCCGTGGAACCTTATCGTAACGATCAGCGGCGCGGCGGCGCGGGCATCAGCGTCCAGCCCGCTCCGCCCTTCAACAGCCATGCGCCCAGACTCGCCTGCCCCCCGTCGGCGGCGGCCACGATCGCCCGATCGAGCGAATCACCGCGCGGCGGGGGACTGTCAGGCGCGCCCCGCTCCAGCATCAGCAGCACCAGCCGCCGCAGATATTCGCGCGGCAGGTCGGTCCGGTCGAGTCGATAGCCCGCCCCTTCCGCCCACACATGGCGCGCAGCCAGATCGGCGACGCTCCATTCCAGCGCCGTCTCCGCCTCCGCCAGCGCCGCCGCGCTGCGCGCCGCCGCCTCCGCGTCCAGCCAGTCGACCGCCGCCAGCGCGGAACGGATCAGCGCGCGGTCGAACCGCGGATCGGCATTGGACGGATCATGGACATGGGGCAGGCCTTCCGCCTCCGCCAGCGCCTGCAACGCCGCCTTGCGCACGCCGAGCAGCGGCCGGATCACCCGCCCCGCCCGCGCCCGCACCCCGGCCAGACCGCCAACGCCCGATCCCCGATTGAGCCGCATCACCATGGTTTCCAGCTGGTCGTCGGCATGATGCGCGGTCATGATCCAGTCGATGCCGCGCCCGGCGCGCCACGTTTCGATCCGGGCATAGCGCTGCCCCCGCGCCCAGGCCTGCACATTGCCCGCCACAGGCGCATCGGGCGTCAGGATGCTGTGGTCGATGCCCTGACCGGCGCACCAACGCCCGACCATCGCCGCTTCGTCCGCCGATTCGGCGCGCAGCCCATGGTCCAGCGTCACCGCCGCCACCCGCCCCGGAAAGGCGCGCGCGGCCAGGAACAGCAGCGCCATGCTGTCCGGCCCGCCCGACACGGCGATGCCATAGCGCGCCGCCGGGTCGGCCCCGACCAGCGCCTCAACCGCCGCGATCAGCCGGGCCTCCAGCGCCGCCCAACCCAGATCGTCGCTCAGCTGCACTTCGCCCTGGTGCGGCCCTTGTCCATCATGCCGCGCTGGCTGGCAGACAGGCTCGATCCATAGACCTGCTCCAGTTCCTGATAGACCTTGCAGGCGTCGGCCGGCTTCTTGAGCTGGATCAGCGCCTCGCCCAGATAGGTCAGGCTGTCGGCGGCGCGGTCGCCGCGCGGGCGCTTCTGGTAATTTTCATAGAAGGCGACCGAAGCCAGCGCCGGCTTGCCGTCGTCCAGATAGGCGCGGCCCAGCAGATTGGCGGCGCGGCTGCCGACCGAACTGTCGCCATATTTGTCGACCGTAGCTTTCAACTGCGCCTGCGCCTCGGGATAGAATTTCGCATCCCACAGGCGGAAGCCATAGCTATAGGCGTCCTCAGCCGCATTGCCGCTATTGGGCCGCTCGATCGCGGCGACAGCGGTCTTGCGCTCCTCGCTCGCGGCGGCGGGAGCGGCGGGCCTGGACGCGGCCGGACTGGGCGCGGCGGACCGGGGCGCAATCGCCTCCGGCTCGGCCGGGGCATTCACGGTCGGCCGCGTCGCTGGCGCAGGCGCCGCGGGCTGCGCCAGGCGGCTTTCCGTCTCCGCCTTATATTTGTTGAACGCCTCCTCCAGCTGGCGCAGCTTGAAGCCATTCTCCTCGACCTGCCCGGTGACGGAGGCGAGCTGCGATTCCAGCGCGCCCACGCGCGCGGTCAGGTCCGCGATCGGCGCGCTGGCCGGCGATCCCGGCGCCACCGTGGGCGCAGCCGGCCGCGTGATCTCCGCCTCCAGCGGCGCGCCGGCGGGAAAGACCTTGCGCTGCACCGCGCGCATTTCTTTCTCCAGCCGGTCGACCCGCACCTCGACCCCGCCGCTCTGGGCGGCGGCCGGCGCCGCGATCGACAGCAACGCCCCCCCTATCAAGGCTGAGGTCGCGAAAAAGGCGTGACGCATGATGATCCCCGACTAGAGCGATTTCTTGTCAGATAGCCCCATCCGACGGTTCGGAAATCGCGTTAAACCAAAACAGGAGCGCCCGGTCCGATCGGGTCGGCCGCTCCACTCTGCGCCTTAACCATAAGCCGTTATTTCGCGGGGTAAAGCGCGACATTCAGGCCGGCGGCAATGCTGTTTTTTTAGTTGGCGCCCGGCTGCGGCGCGGGCTGCGCCGGGGCCGCCGCGCCGCCGGCGGCAGGCTGCCCGGCCGCCGCTCCGGCGGCGGTGCCCCGCGCCAACAGCGCCTCGGCGCTCACCGGCACGTCGGCGATGGTGCGGTCGGCCGCGCCGAGCGGCGGCACCGGCTTGCCCCCGACCGTGACGTTCAGCGCTTGCGGGCGGCCGGTCAGGATCATCGGGTTGCGCGCATTGGCCGGCAGGGTGAAGCTTTCCCCCTTCTTCATCAGGCCATCCTTCAGCCGCTCGCCCGCCTCGTCATAGATGCGCAGCCACACATCGTCGACGGCGGTGAAGACGACCGTCTGCGCCACCGGCGCGGCCGGCGGCGCGCCGGCCGGACGCGCAGCCGTGGCCGGCGCCGCCTGATCCTGCGCAACGATTTCCTCGCTGGTGGGCGGGGTGAACATCTGCGTGCGCCACACCATGAAGCCGGCGATCAGCAGAACGACGACAACGGCCGCCGTCCATGCCAGCACGCGCGACGGCACGCGCGCGGGGTCGACCGGCTCGAACGCTTCATAGCGGTTCGCGCCCAGGTCCGACCCGTGCACCGCGTTGCGCACGTCCGCCGCGATCACCACTTCATCGACCCCCACGGTGCGCGCATAGGCGCGGGCGAAGCCGACCGCATAGGGAATGCCGGGCAGCGCGGCATAGTCGTCGCGCTCGACAGCCTCCAGCTGGCGCTGGGCGATGCGGGTGCGGGTCGCGACATCCTGAAGCGACAGGCCCTGCCCCTCCCGCGCGGCGCGCAGCTTCGCGCCCGGCGTCATGGGTTGCAGGTCCTGCGCCTCTGCCGCGCCGGTTTCCACTTCGGGTTCTTCTGCCATGCTGCTCCGCGACCTTTGAGGGCGGCCTTGTCTCATTGCCGGACGGGCGTTGTCAACGCCGCACTAGTGACCCGAATCTGAAGTTCGTCACGCTGTCGGGTATGGGTTGAACGAACTTCAGATTCATCAGGGTCACTAGCAAATATATGATTCTAGTGTGGTGGATTTGAAATACGCTCACCACCTGGCCGCCTCAATTCAGTTCTATATCCCGTTCGACCGCCCATGCCGTCAGCCGTTCGCGAATGTCGCGCGCACCGGCATCCAGCCATGCGCGCATCATGGCTTCCAGCTCGCTCGCATCGACCGCGCGGATCATCGCCTTGACCGGCCCGACCGACGCCGGAGTGATCGACAGGCGGCGGATGCCAAGGCCGATCAGCGCCATCGCCTCCAATGTGCGCCCACCCATCTCGCCGCAGACGCCGACCGGCACCTGATAGGTCTGGCACGCCCGCACCACCCGGTCCAGGAAGCGCAGGATCGCGATGCTCAGCCAGTCGTAACGCTCGGCCAGCTTGGGATGCGCCCGGTCGGCAGCGAACAGGAACTGGGTCAGGTCATTGGTGCCGATCGACAGGAAATCGATGCGGGGCAGCAATATGTCCAGCACCTCGGCCAGCGCCGGCACTTCCAGCATGGCGCCATATTTGACCGCGATCGGCAGCTTCTTCTTCTGCCCATGCAGCCATTCGCGCTGATGCTCGACCAGCGCGTGCGCTTCCTCATATTCCCAGGGTTCCGACACCATCGGGAACATGACGTTCAGCACCTTGCCCGCGCTCGCCTCCAGCAGCGCGCGCGCCTGCGCCTTCATCAACCCGTCGCGGTCCAGCGCCAGCCGCAGCGCGCGCCAGCCCATCGCCGGATTATCCTCCAGTTCCTCGTCGCCGTCCCGCGTCATATAGGGCAGCGCCTTGTCGCCGCCGATGTCGACCGTGCGGAAGATGACCGGCCGGTCGCCCGCGGCGTCCAGCACATCCTTGTAGAGCCGCTGCTGCTTTTCGCGCTGCGGCAGGGTGGCCGACACCAGGAACTGGAACTCGGTGCGGAACAGGCCGATGCCGTCCGCGCCGACCAGGTCCAGCGCCTGCGCATCCTCGCGCAGGCCGGCATTGACCATCAGCTCGACCCGCTGCCCGTCGGTCGTGACCGACGGCAGGTCGCGCATCGCGGCGAATTCGGCGCGGCGCTTCTGCGTCACATGCAGCTTGTTCTCGAACGCCTCGTCCATGTCGGCGCTCGGCCGGATCAGCAGGGTATTTTCCCCCACGTCCATCAGGATGAGGTCGCCCTCGTTCAACTGATGCCGCACGTCGCGCACGCGCCCCAGCACCGGCACGCCCATGGCGCGCGCGACGATAGTGACATGGGCGGTCAGCGATCCCTCTTCCAGGATCACGCCCTTCAGCCGCCGCCGGTCATATTCCAGCAGTTCCGCCGGTCCCAGGTTGCGCGCGATCAATATGGCGTCCTGCCGCAGCCCCAGTTGCGCCGCCGTGCCCAGTTGCCCCGACACGATGCGCAGCAGCCGGTTCGCCATATCCTCCAGATCGTGCATCCGGTCCTGGAGCAGCGGATCGTCGATCTGCCGCATCCGCATCCGGGTGCGCTGCTGCACCCGCTCGATCGCCGCCTCGGCGGTCAGGCCGCTGTCGATCGCCTCGTTGATCCGCCGGATCCAGCCCTCGTCATAGGCGAACATCTTGTAGGTTTCGAGCACCTCCTGATGCTCGCCCTCGGTGCCGAACTCGGCCGCGCCGGTCATCCGGTCGATCTGCTCGCGCATCTTGGCGAAGGCGGAAATGACGCGCGCCCGTTCCGCCTCCGTATCCTCCGCCACCGTATGTTCGACATGGATGCGCGGCTGGTGGAACACCGCATGGCCGCGCGCCATGCCCATCACCAGTTGCAACCCGTGCAGCATGGTCGTGCCGGTATCGGTCACGCGCGCGTCGGCCGGGCCGTCATCGGCCAGCTCGGCATTGGCGATCAGTTCGGACAGCACCATGGCCACCGTCTGCAACGCCTCGATCTCGACCTCTTCATATTTGCGCGGCTCCACATGCTGCACGCACAGGACGCCGATGGCGCGCTCGCGCCGTACGATCGGCACGCCCGCGAAGCTGTGGAACAGTTCCTCGCCCGTCTCGGGGCGATAGCTATAGTCGGGATGCGCCGCCGCCTCGTCCAGGTTCAGCGTCTCCACATTGGTGGCGATCAGGCCGACCAGCCCTTCGCCCATCGCCATGCGGGTGACATGGACGGCTTCCTGTTTCAGCCCGCGCGTCGCGAACAGTTCCAGCACGCCCTCGCGCACCAGATAGATGGAGCAGACCTCGCTCGACAGCGACTCGCCGATAATCTCCACCACCTTGTTCAGTTTCGCCTGCGCGCTGGTGCGCGACGCCATCACTTCCTGCAGGCGGATGAGGATCTGGCGGGCGGCGGCGGCGGGGGTGCTGGGCATATCGATGCGCTAACAGATTGAAGCATCAGTTTCCAAGATTCATGCGCAAAAAAGTTGCGCGGAAAAGCAGCAATTCCGACGCCGGTGGCCATTTGCATGGCGGAAACATTCTGTACACTCGTCCAGCAGGCTGAAGAGCCTTTGGCAGGCTCGCAGGGAGACAGGGACCATGGCGACTCAATCCGACACGGCATTCGAACGGGATCTTCTCGACCGCGGCTATTCGCGCCGCCAACTGGCCAAGGCGGCCGCGCTGATCGGCGGCGCCGCCGCCGCCATCCGCGTCACCGGCGCGGCCGCGCAGCAGGCGGCCAAGCCCGTCGCCGGCGCGGTGCGCATCGGCGCCAACGAATGCTGGACCGGCCCCTTTCCCGTCGCCGCCGAAGCCGCCTTCAAGCTGGTGCGGGAGGGCAATCGCTACGAACCCGACAATGAGCATCAGAAGCTGTTCGAAGCGGTCGCCTCGGTCGAGGGCATAGCGGCCGACCGCGTCACCGCCTGGCCCGGCTCGTCCGATCCGCTGAACCGCGTCGCGGTCAGCTTCGCCTCGCCCACCCGCGGCATCGTCACCGCCGACCCGACCTATGAAGCCATCTGGCGCACCGGCGACTGGATCGGGGCCAAGGTGGCGCGCGTGCCGCTGACCGCCGATTATCGCCATGATGTGAAGGCGATGCTGGCGGCCGATCCCAATGCGGGCATCTATTATATCTGCTCGCCCAACAACCCGACCGGCACGATCACGCCGATCGCCGACATCGAATGGCTGGCGAACAACAAGCCCAAGGACGCGATCCTGGTCGTCGACGAAGCCTATATCCACTGGGTCGATGGCCCCAATGCCGCCAGGCTCGCCGCCACGCGCGACGACGTGCTGATCCTGCGCACCTTCTCGAAGCTGTTCGGCATGGCGGGGATGCGCCTCGGCCTCACCTTCGCCTCGCCCGCGCTGATGGAAAAGATGATGCGCTATGACGGCGGGCAGGTGACGGCCATGCTGCCGATGACCGCCGTCGCCTGCGGCACCGTCTCGGTCGCGCAGGCCGACCTCATCAAGGCGCGCCGCGCCGAAATGAACGCCGCGCGCGAAAAGGCGGTCAGCCATTTGAAGGCCAAGGGGATCAAGGTCATCCCCGGCAGCCAGGCCAATATGTTCATGGTCGACTGGGGCAAGCCCGCCAAGGAGATGCAGACCGCCATTCTCGCTGAAAAGGTGCAGATCGGCCGCAACTGGCCGATCTGGCCCAATGTCTCGCGCGTGTCGGTCGGATCGATGGCGGAAATGGATGCCTTCAACGCGGCGGTGGACAAGGTCTGGAAGGCGTAAAGGCGCGCGCCGCAATCCCCGCATCGTCATTGCGAGCGGAGCGAAGCAATCCATGGCGCAAGGGTGGATTGCTTCGCTCCGCTCGCAATGACGAAATATCCTGAGCAAGCCCCATAAATTTAAATTCCCCGGCGGCGGCGCATTGCGGAAATGCGCCGCCGCTTCGTTCTTCCCCATGACCGACATATTTGCAGGAACGGGGACGGACGACATGAGCATGATGCT
This sequence comes from Sphingobium sp. WR1, assembly GCF_059693745.1. Classification (NCBI taxonomy): domain Bacteria; kingdom Pseudomonadati; phylum Pseudomonadota; class Alphaproteobacteria; order Sphingomonadales; family Sphingobiaceae; genus Sphingobium; species Sphingobium sp. WR1. The sequence continues at coordinate 38,502 of NZ_JCATID010000018.1, forward strand.
GAACAAGGATGCCAGGGACGACCTGATCGAACGCGGCTATTCGCGCCGCCAGCTGGGGGAGGTCGCCGCATTGCTTGGCGCCGGCGTCGCCGCCAGTTCGCTGCTGGGCGGGGCGGCCCAGGCGCAGCAGCAGGCCGCGCGCGGCATCGCCGGCGCGGTGCGCATCGGCTCCAACGAATGCTGGACCGGCCCCTTCCAGTCGGGTGTCGACGCCGCCGCCAGAGCCGCCTCGCTCGGCAACTGGTATGATCCCGACAATTACAAGGGCGACCTCATCAAGACCGTCGCCGGGGTCGAGGGCATTCCCGAAAGCCATGTCATGCTGTGGCCCGGATCGGGCGGCCCGCTGGTCAGCACCGTCGCGGCCTTCTGCTCGCCGGCCAGGGGACTGGTGACGGCTGACCCGACCTTCGAATCCGCCTGGCGCACCGCCGATTATCTGAAGGCGCCCATCGCCAAGGCGCCCCAGGCGATCGGCAAGGGCCATGACGTGAAGGCGATGCTGGCCGCCAATCCCAATGCTGGCCTCTATTATATCTGCTCGCCCAACAATCCCACCGGCACCGTCACGCCGCTGGCCAACATCGAATGGCTGCTGGCGAACAAGCCGGCGGACAGCATCCTGCTGGTCGACGAAGCCTATATCCACTTCTCCGAAGCGCCCAGCGCGGCGAGGCTGGTGGCGGGCCGCAAGGACCTGATCGTCATGCGGACCTTCTCGAAGCTGTTCGGCATGGCGGGCGTGCGCCTGGGCCTCACCTTCGCCGACCCGGACGTGCAAAAGCGCATCAACCTCTTCAACCCCACCGCCGGTGGCCTGTCGATCACGGCCATGGCCTGCGGCAATGCGGTCTATACCGAAGCGGCCCACATCAAGGCCCGTCGCGCGGAAATGATCGCCAACCGCGAGGAAACCATCGCCTGGCTGACCAAGAAGGGCCTAGAAGTCCAGTCCGGCAGCCAGGCCAATATGTTCATGGTCAATTGGAAGAAGCCGGCCAAGGAGATGCAGACGGCGCTGCTCGCCACGCCGGAAAAGGTGCAGATCGGCCGCAGTTGGGCCATCTGGCCCAATGTCTCGCGCGTGACCGTGGGGTCCGCCGACGACATGGCCAAGTTCCGCGCCGCCGTGGACAAGGTCTACAAGGCCTGAATCAGGATTATCGATCCCGGCAGTCAGGGCGTCCGGGCAACCGGGCGCCTTTTCCTGTCAGAAGCGCCGCTGGCGGGCGCTATCGATCCCGCGCGTCGAAACGGGCGCGTGCGGCCTCGACCGTTTCCAGATTGCGCTCTGCCCAGACCCAGACGCCGCAGAAGGCCGCGCTGAGACTGTTGCCGAGCGGGGTCAGCGCATAGTCGACGCGCGGCGGCACCACCGGATGGACGGTGCGGGTGAGCAGCCCGTCGCGCTCCATCTGGCGCAGCGTCTGCGTGAGCATCTTCTGGCTGATGCCCTCCACCTGCCGGCCGATCTCGGTGAAGCGCAGCGTGCCCTTCTCCTCCAGCAGTTCCAGCACGAGCAGCGTCCATTTGTCGGCGATGCGGCCGATCAAATCGTTGACGAGTCGTTCGACGCGCGGGTCGATATCGGCGGGCGGCTCGGTCGCCAGATACTGTTCGGCCTGCGCGATATCGGTAGCGCGGAAGCGATTTTGCAGCGGATTGGCCATTTCTAACCTTCAGGTATGTATGGAACAAAAAGGTGCCTTCTTTCCAAAAGAGAGCGTAGGCCTAGATTGCCTTCGAAGCCAATCGAAAGGAGCCACCCATGCAATCCACAGGCAACACCATCCTCATCACCGGCGGCGGTTCGGGCATCGGCGCGGCGCTGGCGCATGAATTTCATGCGGCGGGCAATCAGGTCATCATCGCCGGGCGGCGGCAGGCGGCGCTGGACGCGGTCGTGGCCGATCATCCCGGCATGGCGGCGATGACGCTCGACATGGAAGATCCCGCCGCGATCATCGCCTTCGCGGACAGGCTGGTCGCGGATTTCCCGGCGCTCAACGCGGTGCTGCTCAACGCCGGGATCATGGTGGCGGAGGAAAAGATCGACCTTCCCACCGCCGAAGCGACGATCGCCACCAACCTGCTCGGCCCGATCCGCCTCGCTTATGCGCTGCTGCCGCATCTGGAGGGGCGGCCGGCGTCGACCATCCTGACCGTGTCGTCGGGCCTCGCCTTCGTGCCGCTGGCGGCGACGCCGACCTATTGCGCGACCAAGGCGGCGATCCATAGCTGGTCCATCGCCCTGCGCGAACAGTTGAAGGCGACCAGCGTCGAAGTGGTCGAGATCGTGCCGCCCGGCGTGCAGACCGACCTGATGCCCGGCCATGCGGAGAATGAACAGATGATGCCGCTCGCGGACTTCATCAGCGAGACGATGGGGCTGCTGCGGCAGCAGCCGTCCCCGGCGGAAATCCATGTCGAGCGGGTGAAGTTCCTGAGCGAGGCGACGAAGCGCGGCGAATTCGCGCAGGTGTTCGGGATGCTGAACGGGGCGCATTGAAGGCGAAGGGCTTGCCTCTTGAAGGGGGGATGCCTATCTCACGCCTCGCAAGCGAGGCCACGTCCTCCCCCAACCATGGGTTTCAAGTCCGGGACGGCCCGGTTCTCTTGTGGAAGGAGAGCCGTCATGGCCTGGGTTTATCTTTTTGTTGCCGGTCTGCTGGAAATCGTCTGGGCCTTTGCGATGAAACAGTCGCACGGGTTCAGCCGGCTCGTCCCCAGCCTCGTTACATTGGGCACAATGGTCGCCAGTTTCGGGCTGCTGGCGATGGCGATGCGCAGCCTGCCGCTGGGGACGGCCTATATGATCTGGACGGGGATCGGCGCGCTGGGCGCGTTCGCGGTCGGCGTCGCCTTTCTGGGCGAGGGCGTCAGCGCCGCGCGGCTGGTCGCCGCGGGGCTGATCCTCGCGGGGCTGGTGCTCATGAAGCTGTCGGCGGCCCATTGACCATGTCGGGCGCCTTGGGGGGCAGCGGAAAAAGGCCAGCGAAGCGTTCGGCCAGCGCCATGTCCCCCTCGACCCTCAGCACGCCCGCCATCTCCGCATAACGCGCGCCGCCATAGAGGATGGCGACCAGCGCATTCTGGTCGCCGGTGATGATCGTGTCCGCGCCTGCCGCCTCGCCCCGGTCGATCAGGAAATCGCCATCTTTCAGCGTGGCGCGAAACTCCTCCTCGCCAAAGCGGAAGCCGATGCTGGCGTCGAGATCGCCGATGCGGTCGCGGTCGATCATGGTGCGCATCGACAATATCACCGACACCTGGCTCATCGGCTTGCCCGGCTCCATCGTGGGCGAGCGGCAGGCCCAGCGGCCCAGCACCTGGAAGACTATCTCCGACTCGCGGCCCCAGTCGGTCAGCTCGTAAATCTGGCTGGCGGCGGGCGGCGGCAGGCGGCGGCGGACGAGGATGCTGGACGCCTCCAGCTCCTCCAGCCTTTGCGTCAGCATATTGGCGCTGATTCCGGGCAGGCCGGCGCGCAGGTCGGTGAAGCGCTTGGGACCAAGCATCAGTTCGCGCATGATCGGCATCGCCCAGCGATCGCCAATGATATCCAGCGCATGGGCGACGGCGCATCCGTCCTGATAGGCTCGCTTTTTGTTTTGCTGACTCATTGGTTATCTTTTCTAACTTAACTGTTGCATAAAATAATAGATGAGTTCACAAAGTTCAAGCGGTGAGTCGCCCTGATGGAGAGAAGGGTGCTGCCGAACCGATAAAATCCCGAGGAGAAGTGCGATGTCGAACGAACCCGCTCCGAAGATGATTTTCGTCAACCTGCCCGTCAGCGACCTGCCCGCCGCCATCGCCTTCTATGAAGCGGTGGGCGGCGTGCGGAACGATGATTTCGCCGACGACAGCGCGCAGATGATGCGCTTTTCGGACGTGATCCATGTCATGCTGCTGACCCATGCGCGCTTTAGCAGTTTCACGCCGCGCAAGATTCCGAACGCCCATGAAACCGCGCAGGTTCTTCTGTGTTTGAGCGAGACGAGCCGCGATGCGGTCGACGATGTGGTCGGCAGGGCGCTGGCTGCGGGCGGAACCGAGCCCAATCCGAAACAGGATCATGGCTTCATGTATGGCCGCAATTTCGCGGATCTGGACGGCCATATCTGGGAAGTGATGTGGATGGACGTCGAAGCGGCGATGGCCGGCGGACAGGGCGAACCCGCCGCGGCGTAAAGCAAATATGAAAGGAGAGAGACGATGGCCTATATGGACGGTTTCGTGATCCCCGTGCCCAAGGGCAACAAGGAACGCTACAAGGAGGTCGCCGCCTATGCCGCGCCGATCTTCATCGAGCATGGCGCGACCCGCGTCGTCGAATGCTGGGGCAACGACGTCAAGATCGGCAAGGTCAACGACTTCCGCACCGCCGTGATCGCGGAGGAGGATGAGGAGGTCGTCTTTTCCTGGATCGAGTGGCCCGACAAGGAAACCCGCGACGCCGGCGCCGAGAAGGTGATGAAGGACGAGCGGATGCAGCCCAAGGAGGGCGAGGACATGCCCTTCATCGGCGCACGGCTGATCTATGGCGGGTTCGAGGTGCTGCTCGACGCCAAGGCTTGAGCGCCGGACTGGCTCTGGAATTTTCATCTCATCCGTTCGGGCTCAGGGCGAACGGGCTTAGATTTCAAAGGAGAGGCGTGATGACCGACTTTTCCGGCAAATTCTTCTGGTACGAACTGATGACTAGCGATCCGCAAGCCGCGCTGGCCTTCTATGGCGACGTGGTCGGCTGGACCAGCGCGCCCTTCGGCGATGATCTGGGCGGTGATCCCTATAATGTGGTGTCGGGCAGCGCCGGGCCGATGGGCGGGATCATGGCGATCCCGGCCGAAGCCAAGGATTGCGGCATGTCGCCCTGGTGGGGCGGCTATGTCGGGTCGGACGATGTCGATGCGGACGCCGAGCGGCTGAGCGCGGCGGGCGGCAGCGTGAAGCGCCCGCCCGAGGATATCCCCGGCGTCGGCCGCTTCGCGGTGATGGCCGATCCGGGCGGGGCGATATTCATGCTGCTCAAAGGCTCCAGCCCGGACGGGATGGAGGCGCCGGCGGGGATGCCTATGGGCCATGTCGGCTGGCATGAACTCTATGCCGGCGATTTCGACAAGGATTTGGCCTTCTACACCGGCCAGTTCGGCTGGACCAAGGGGGAGGCGATGGATATGGGCGAGATGGGCAGCTACCAACTCGTTTCCCAGACCGGCGCGACCGATTTTCAGGGTATGACGGGCGGCATCATGCCGCGTCCCGAACAGATGCCAATGCCGCTGTGGCTCTTTTATTTCATCGTCGGCGACATCGACGCCGCGGTCGAGCGGGTGAAGGCGGGCGGCGGCCAGCTGATGCAGGAGCCGATGGAAGTGCCCGGCGGCGCGTGGATCATCCAGGCGACCGACCCGCAGGGCGCGATGTTCGCGCTGGTCGGCAGCAAGGGAGCGGCGTGATGAGCAAGATCTCCCCCTGCCTCTGGTTCAACGGTCAGGCCGAGGAGGCGGCGCGTTTCTACGTGTCGGTATTCGGCGGATCGGTGGACCATATAAGCTATTATCCCGAGCAGAATCCCTCGCCATCGCCGCTGCCGGGCGGCAGCGTGCTGCTGGTCGAATTCACCCTGTTCGGGCAAGGCTATCAGGCGTTGAACGGCGGTCCCCAATTCACCTTCGACGAAGCGGTGTCGCTGTCGGTGGAGTGCGAGGATCAGGCCGAACTGGATCGCTATTTCGACGCGCTGACCGCCGATGGCGGCAAGGATGGGCCATGCGGCTGGGTGACGGACAAATATGGCCTGTGCTGGCAGCTCGTGACGCGGCAGATCATGGCCAATTACCAGACCGACGACAAGGACGGCATTGCCCGCATGATGCAGGTGATGATGACGATGCGGAAGCTGGACACCGCCGCGATGCAGGCGGCTTTCGAAGGGAGGACGGCATGAGCGACGCAAGCCATGAATTGTCCGTCACCTGCCATGTCGCCGCCCCGCGCGCGATCTGCTGGAAGGTATGGACCGACCTGAAGGACGAATGGTTCTGTCCCAAGCCCTGGCGCGCCGAGGTGATCGAGGAGGACCTGCGCCCCGGCGGGCGCAGCGCGGTGCAGATGTTCGGCCCTGACGGCGAGGAGACGGGGCCGATGGAGGGCGTGTTCCTGGAAGTCGTGCCGGGCGAGCGGGTGGTGACGACCGACGCTTATGCGTCGGGCTGGATTCCGCAGACGCCCTTCATGACCGCGATCTGGCAATTTGCGGACGAAGGCGAGGGAACGCGCTTCACCGCGACCGCGCGCCACTGGGACGCGGAGGCCATGGCGCGGCACGAGGAAATGGGCTTCCATCCCGGCTGGGACCAGATGATCGAGCAGTTCAAGGCGCTGAGCGAGACGTCGGCGGCGAGCGCCTAGAGCGATTTCGAGCCAGATGGAAACGCAGGTCGATGCACGCCTACTCCACCGGCGCCGGTAGCGGCTGCACCGTCAATGTCGGCGCGGCCGTGCCCGGCTGGGCCGGCTGTGTCCGCGTCACTGCCGGCGGGCCGGAAAGCACCGGCGCAACGGACGGCGTGGCCGCTCCCGCTGGCGCCTCGCCCGGAATCGGAGCCGCCTTTTCCAGCGCGGTCGTGTAGCTGGGCGACCAGCCGGCCGGCGGCGGCGCTTCGCCTGGCGGCACGGGCGGCGGCGGCAGCGGCGTGGGCGACACCACCACCGTCACCGTCCCGCCGAAGCGGGACTGCCATTCGGCCAGCCGGCGCAGATAGTCCGCATAGGCCGCGTAAAATTCCTGATAGGGCTTTTCCAGCTCCTTGAGCGCCTCTGGCGCATAGGCCAGCAGCGCACCGGACGGCATCGTCAGTATCTTCGCACCCACGGCGGTCGCCACCGGGCAGAAGCTCTTGATGACCGGCGGCAGCGCGAAGAAATTATAGACGATGGTGTTGAGCTGCTCGCGCGATCCCACGCCCGCCCGCCCGTAGGCGACCTTGTAGTTGCGGTCGACCGCCGCATTGGCGTCCGTCAGGATCGCCCTGTGCACGGTCAATATCTGGTTATACTGGATGCGCGCCGTGGAGCCGAAACGTTCGCAATTGAGCGCCGCGACATTGAGCGCCATGCGCACATGCCAGAGCGCGGTGTTCGACGTCACCTTGCGGTTGGGCGTCAGATAGTCGCCTGCCTCGTCCTTGGTCGGCAGGCTCATCCCCTCGGCCGCATTGTTCGGCGGCACAGGACGGACGGTCGGAACGACCGGCGGCGGGGGCGCAGGCGGCGGCGGGGGCGGCTTGGGCGTCGAACAGGCCGCCAGCACCGCCAGCGACACAAGGGAAATCCGCCCATAGAAACGGCACGTTGCGGACATTAAACACTCCGAAAATCACTATGTCCGGTCATGCCGGGCAAAAGGGCCGGGGGGAATATGCCTTATGCTCCGTTCACCGCAACCCTTCAGGCGGCTCGCCGTTCCAGCGCCTGGCGCGCCTCGGCCATCAACTGGGCGATGATGTCGGCGACCGGTTCTTCCTTCGTCACCATGCCCACCGACTGGCCCGCCATCAGCGATCCGCCCTCGACATCGCCGTCGATCACCGCGCGGCGCAGCGCACCGGCCCAATAATGTTCGATCTGCAACTGCGCCTCGCCCATGTCGACCGCGCCGCTGTCCAGCAGGTTGGCGACCTCGCGCTGCTTGGCGGTGAAACTTTCGGTCCCCGCATTTTTGAGCGCGCGCACGGGAATGACCGGCAGGCGCGGGTCAATCTGAACGCTGGCGATGGCGTCGCGGGCCGAAGCGCGGAAAAAGGCCTTCTTGAACGCGGGATGAGCGATGCTCTCGGTGGCGCAGGCGAAACGGGTGCCCAGCTGCACGCCCGACGCGCCCATTTCCAGATAGGCGGCGATCGCCTCGCCCCGGCCGATGCCGCCGGCGACGAAGACCGGCACCTGCTCCGCCATTTCCGGCAATATTTCCTGCGCCAGCACGCTGGTCGCGACCGGGCCGATATGGCCGCCCGCCTCCATGCCCTCCACCACCAGCGCGTCGACGCCCGATCGCACCAGCTTCTTCGCCAGCGCCAGCGCCGGCGCGAAGCAGATCAGCTTCGCGCCCTTCTGCTTGATCGCCTCGATGCTGCCCTTGGGCGGCAGCCCGCCCGCCAGCACGACATGGCCGACATCATGCTTCGCACAGACGTCGATCAGGTCGAACAATTGCGGGTGCATGGTGATGAGGTTCACGCCGAACGGCTTGTCGGTCAGCGCCCTGGTCGCCGCAATCTCCTTGTCCAGCAGTTCGGGCGTCATCGCACCGCAAGCGATCACGCCGAAACCGCCGGCATTGGAGATGGCCGACACCAGATGCCGCTCGCTCACCCAGCTCATCGCCCCGCACAATATCGCCGTCTCGCAGCCGAGAAATTCGGTGCCGCGGGCCATCAGGGAAGCGAGTTTGGCGGTGGTCATAAGTCTAGCCTTCAAGAATCACAAAAAGCCCCTCCCCTTCAGGGGAGGGGTTGGGGTGGGGGCGTGCCGCAACAGACCCCTCGCCCATCATCTCTTCTCCCCTGACCGGAGAGAGGCAAAAAATCAAGCCGTCGGGGCGTCCAGCCCATAGGCCGTGTGCAGCACACGCACCGCCAGTTCGGTTTCGTCCTCGTCGATCAGCACGCTGACCTTGATCTCGCTGGTGGAAATCGCCTCGATGTTGATGCCGCGTTCGGCGAGCGTCTTGAACATGGTGGCGGCGACGCCGGCATGGCTGCGCATCCCAACGCCCACGACGCTGATCTTGGCGACTTCGGTGTCGGTGATGATGCGGCGGAAACCGATCTCATCCTTGTGCGCTTCCAGCAGGTCGACGCTGCGGGCCAGGTCGGCGCGCGGGACGGTGAAGGTGACGTCCGTCTCCTCATTGTCCTTGGAATCATTCTGGATGATCATGTCGACATTGATCGCCGCGTCGGCCAGCGGGCCGAAGATGCTGGCGACCGCGCCGGGCTTGTCGGGCACGCGGGTGACGATGATCTTCGCCTCATTCTTGTCATGGGCGATGCCGGTGATGAGCTGACGTTCCATCTTGCTTTCCTTGAGCTTGGCTTCCAGTTCCTCGTCGCTCACGATCAGCGTGCCGGGGAGGTCGTCCTGGGTGGGATCATCGAAGGAAGAGAGCACCTGCACGACCACGCCTTCCTTCATGGCGAGGCCGACCGAGCGGGTCTGGAGCACCTTGGCGCCGACCGAGGCCAGCTCCAGCATCTCCTCATAGGTGACGAGGTCCAGCTTGCGCGCGCGGGCGACGATGCGCGGGTCGGTGGTGTAGACGCCGTCGACGTCGGTATAGATGTCGCAGCGATCGGCCTTGACCGCCGCCGCCACCGCCACCGCCGACGTGTCCGATCCGCCTCGGCCCAGCGTCGACACCCGGCCATCGGCCATCATGCCCTGGAAACCGGGGATCACCGCCACCTGGCCCGACGCCATCTCCGCCAGCAGCGCGCCGGTGTCGATCTTCTCGACGCGCGCCTTGGCATGGGCCTCGGTCGTGCGGATCGGCATCTGCCAGCCGAGCCAGCTGCGCGCGTCCACGCCCATCGACTTCAGCGTCATCGCCAGCAGCCCGCTCGTCACCTGCTCGCCCGACGCCACCACGACATCATATTCGGCCGGATCGTAGAGCGGCGAGGCTTCCTTGCAGAAGCCCACCAGTCGGTCGGTTTCGCCCGCCATGGCTGACACGACGACCGCCACCTGATGCCCCTGTTCGACGACATGCTTGACGCGCGCCGCCACGTTGCGAATTCGCTCCATCCCCGCCATGGAGGTGCCGCCGAATTTCATCACGATGCGCGCCATTTGCTTGTCGAACCTGCTTGCTGTTGTGAAAGAATATGTCCCAAAGGGGCGAAACGGCGCTCCTATTAGCAGCCGCGGCGGATATGGCAAGCAATCGCACTGCGCGCTTCGCCGCATCGACGCACCCCGCCAGCCCGGCTCTTTTGCGTTCAACGGGATAGGCGCATTTGCCTCCCGTCCCCGGCCTGCTAGAACAGGATGCATGATGACCGAGACAGCCGCAACGATCGATCCGAAGGAAGCCGCCCATTTCGGCGCGATGGCCGCCGACTGGTGGGACCCCGCCGGCTCCAGCGCGATGCTGCACAAGCTCAATCCGGTGCGGCTGCGCTATATCCGCACCGCGATCGACCGGCACTGGCCGGGGAAGGAACAGGCCTTCCGCCCGCTCGACGGCAAGCGCGCGCTCGACGTCGGCTGCGGCGCGGGGCTGCTCGCCGAACCGCTGGCGCGCCTTGGCGCATCCGTCACCGGCCTCGACGCGGCTCAAGAAAATATCGCCGCCGCCCATGCCCATGCGCGGGGCCAGCATCTCGCCATCGACTATCGCGCCACTCCGGTCGAGGCGATGGCCGACACCGGCTATGATCTCGTCACGTCGATGGAGGTGATCGAGCATGTCGCCGATCCCGCCGCCTTCGTGCGCGCCCTCGCCGCGAAACTGGCGCCTGACGGCCTGATGATCCTCTCCACCCCCAACCGCACGCCCCTCTCCCGCCTCGCCATGATCACCATCGGCGAAAGCGTCGGCGGCATCCCCAAGGGCACGCATGACTGGCGCAAGTTCGTCAGGCCCGAAGAACTGACCGCGCTGCTGGAGCAAGCGGGCCTGGAGGTGACGGACAGCATCGGCCTCGGCTTCGATCCGGCGCGCGGCTTCACCTTGTCGGCGAACAAGGCGATCAACTATCTCCTGACCGCGCGGCATAAGGCGTAAAGCGGACGGACAGTTTGAAGGGGAAGAGCGATGACCCCAGAGTCGAAAATCGACGCCTATATCGCCGCCCAGGCCGACTTCGCCCGCCCGATCCTCACGCATTTCCGCGCACTGGTCCACGCCGCCCGGCCCGACGTCGCCGAAGCGATCAAATGGAGCTTCCCCCACTTCGTCTACCGGACCAAGAATCTCGCCTCCATGGCCGCGTTCAAGGGCCATGCCGCGATCGGCTTCTGGTATAGCGAGGACCAGACCGCCGCCCGCGCCGAGCAGGGCGGCATGGGCCATCTCGGCAAGATCACCAGCCTCGCCGACCTCCCCTCCGACGACGATCTGCGCGCCATGCTGGCAAAGGCCGCCGCGATGATCGACGCGGGCGCGAAACCGCAATGGATGGAGCGCCGCCAGCCGCGCGAGGCGCTCCCCGTTCCGCCCGCCCTCACCGCCGCGATTCTGGCGAACCCCGCCGCCGCCTCCATCTGGGCCGCCTTCCCGCCCGGCAAGATCCGCGACTATGCCGAATGGATCGGCGAGGCGAAGACCGACGCCACCCGAGACAGGCGCGTCGCCCAGGCGGTCGAATGGATCGCGCAGGGCAAAAGCCGCAACTGGAAATATGAGAAGCGGTGAAAGACGGGCATGACGGGAAGGGTGGATGACGGACGATCCGGGTTGAAATGGGTGCGCAGGAACTCGACCAGATATCTGGCCGCCTCAAGATTTTCCTCATAGTCGGATATCCGGCATTCGAAGCGGCTGAGATTGCTCGCCAGAACCTCGCTGGGCGTGAAGTTGAGATAATTGCTGGTCTGGAGGTCATACCATGTCTCGACCAGGCCGAGGGTCAGGATGAAGGCATCGGCCTGCGCGATCCGCTTGTGGATCTGGATCGAGGCGTTGCGGGCCGCGGCCAGCGCCTCCCGCGTGGGTTCCACGTCGTTGCCGGAATAGTCGATCCATCCGATCGGCGTTTCCCCACATCAGACCCTCGTCATAGCCGCCGCCCTGTGCCAGGCGGAAGCCGTTGATGACGGAAAAGATATTGTAGCGATTGAACGAGCCGCCCTTCAGGCCGCTGTCGGGCGACCAGCTCAGCACCGTCTTGCCCAACGCATGAAGCGCATATTCGATCTCGCGCGCGAAGCAGGAGCCGCTGGTAAACAGGGCCGGATTTTCGCCAAGGCGGAATTTGGGCGTGATGACGGGCGTGAATTCGCGAAAGACCCTGGCCCCCGCCATGGCGCCGACGACATTATCATATCCCTGGGCGTCCGCTTCCGGGCCGCCGACGGACCATTGGGCATATTCGCCGATGCTGCGCATGTTGCGGACGGCCTGCCTGGCCGAAATGTTACGGACTGTCTCTCCAAGGATGTGATTCAGGCGCGACTGGCGGGACCGGATGAGCCCTTTGCGGATGATCATGGAGGCGGGGCGCCTTTACAGATGCTCCACCCGCAACACCGCGCCTTCGGCGCCGGTCACGCGGACCCGGACGCCGACGGCCGCATCCGCGCCGCGGGCGGTCCAGACGCTGTCGCCGACCTTGACCCGGCCTTCGCCGCCGCTGATCGGCTCCACCACGGTCACGATCTGGCCGATCAACCGCGCGGTGCGATCGTTGAGCAGGGGGTCGGTGGAGGCCACCGGATGGTCGGCATACCAGCGGCGTCCGCCCCACACCGCGATCAGGCTGAGCGCGGCGAAGAGGAGCAGCTGGAGCGGCAGGCCGATCGGCACGGCCAGCGCGACAAGCCCCGTCAGCGCCGCCGCGATCGCGATCCAGATCAGGAAGACGCCGGGCATCACCACCTCGGCCATGCCCAGCAGCGCGGCGAAGACCAGCCAGGCCCAATGATCGTGGAGGAGGGCGAGCCAGTGGGTCATGGGTGCATGGTCGTCCTTCTGCCATCATCCCGGTGGAGGCGAGGCGCTGTGGCGCTGGCCCTGCGTCCGGTGGAACGGTCGGGAGGTGGGTTCCCGCGACGATGGAGGATGGAAGAAAGCGGCATCGCCATCCCCGTCATCCCTGGCTCTGGCCGAAGGGGCCGCGGCGCGGCGGGGCGGGCGGCGGCGGAGGCGCCGGCGCGTCGCCCAGCGCCTCCTTCGCAAGCGCGCCGATCCCGCCCAGCGTGCCGATGAGCTGGGTCGCCTCGACCGGGAAGAGGATGGTCTTGGCGTTGGGAGAGATGGCGAACTGCTGCACCGCGTCGGTATATTTTTGCGCGATGAAATAGTTGAGCGCCTGCGGATTGCCCGCGGCGATCGCGTCCGACACCATCTGCGTCGCCTTGGCTTCGGCCTCCGCCTCGCGCTCGCGTGCCTCGGCGTCGCGGAAAGCGGCCTCGCGGCGGCCTTCCGCCTCCAGTATCTGCGACTGTTTCTGGCCTTCGGCGCGGAGGATTTCGGCGCTTTTGAGGCCTTCGGCTTCCAGGATGTTGGCGCGCTTCTCGCGCTCCGCCTTCATCTGCCGGCCCATGGCGTTGACGATGTCGGCGGGCGGGCGGATGTCCTTCAGTTCGACGCGGGTGATCTTGATGCCCCAGGCGTTGGTGGCATGATCGACCACGGACAGGAGGCGGGCGTTGATCTCGTCCCGCTTGGACAGCGTCTCGTCCAGATCCATCGACCCCATCACCGTGCGCAGATTGGTGGTGGCGAGCTGCATGATGGCGACATAGAGTTCGGCCACTTCATAGGCCGCCTTGGCCGCGTCCAGCACCTGAAAGAAGACCACGCCGTCGACCGACACCATGGCATTGTCCTTGGTGATGATTTCCTGCCCCGGAATATCGACCACCTGCTCCATCATGTTGATCTTGCGCCCCACACCGTAGAAGAAGGCGGGGTAGAAATTGAGGCCGGGCCGGGCCACTTCGGTAAAGCGGCCGAAACGTTCGATCGTATATTGATAGCCCTGCCGCACGACCTTCACGCTGACGGCGAGGTAGAAGAGAACGAGGCCGGTGACGGTAAGCGCGAAGGTGGTCAGCATCTCTATCTCTCCCCCGATCATGGGTTGGATTATGCGCGCTAATCATTAACGGGGAAAGTCAAACCGCCCAAGGCCGAGCCAAAAGGAGAGTGAGTCCATGCAACTGCGCCACGCCCGTTCGCTGCTGTTCCTGCCCGCATCCAATGCGCGCGCCATCGCCAAGGCGCGGACCCTGCCCTGCGACATGGTCATATTGGACCTGGAGGATGCGGTGCCCGACGACGCCAAGGAAGCGGCGCGGGCCGGCGCGGTCGAGGCGCTGGGCGAAGGATTTGGCGACAGGCTGAGTGCGGTGCGGATCAATGTCGAGGGCACGCGCTGGCACGGGGTCGAGATGATCGCGGTCAAGGCGTCGGGCGCGGACTATGTCGTGCTGCCCAAAGTGGAGCATCCCAAGCAGGTGAAGGATGTGTTCAGCGTCACCCAGAAGCCGGTGATCGCGATGATCGAGAGCGCGCGCGGCGTGCTGGCGGCGCCGGCGATCGCGGCGGGGGAAGGCTGCGCCGCGCTGTTCATGGGCAATAACGATCTGCGCAAGGATCTGGGCATTCCGCCATCGGCCGGGCGGGCGGGCCTGTCCCATGCGTTGCAGGCAGTGGTGCTGGCGGCGCGGGCGGCGGGCATCGCGGTGTTCGACGGCGTGTTCAACCGGCTGGACGATGAGACGGGACTGGAGGCGGAATGCGCCGAGGGTCACCGCCAAGGCTTCGACGGCAAGACGCTGATCCATCCGAGCCAGGTGACGGTGGCGAACCAGGTGTTCGGCCCGGACGCGCAGGCGGTGGCGGATGCCCGGCGGCTGGTCGAGGCGGCAACCGGCGGGGCCGAGCGCTTCGAGGGCCGGATGATCGAGACGATGCATGTCGAGGAAGCCCGAACGCTGATCGCGCGGGCGGAGGCGGTGGGGGAGTAAGTGGGAGGCGTTGTTTCCCTCCGCTAGAGCATGACCCGATCAGATTGAATCGGATCATGCTCTAATTTTCCTTTGTTTTCCGCATTTTCCGAGTCGTCAGATGTTTCCATCTGATTTAAAAATGCTCTCATGGCGGCCGGCGGCCATGGCCCGCTGTCCTACACGTCAAAATTCATGATATGTTCCAATCATGAACCATCCCCTTCCCGTCGCACCTCCTCGTCCTGCACCCTGCCGGAAAGGGGCTGCGCGCGATTTCGCAAAAATTCTCCTATTGCGAAGTGCACGCCGCCCTTCCGTTCCCGCGCAAATGCGTCGGCCACAATAGTGTGAACTTCGCAGGCTTCACACACCCCCGCGCCGACCCGCGCCCCTGTCATAATCTGTCGCGAGCAGGAAATATCATGTCGAAATCTACAGGAAATATGCCAAGTTGAGCGAGCGTTTTCCACCGGAGACTCTTTTCCCATGACGACCTCCCGCCGCGATTTCCTGGTCGCCGGCTCTTCCACCCTTGCCCTTGCCGCTCTCCCCGCCCGCGCCCTTGCCCAAAGCGCCGCCGCCATCGCCGCGCCCGATGCGCGGGCGCAGGCGATCCTGTCCGACATGGCCGAAGCGATGCTGGCCGACGCGCCCGAAACCGCCAGCGGCCTTGGCATCGACACCGGAGCGCGGCGCGCGCTCAAGCGCCGCCTTGGCGACAAAAGCCCCGCCGGTCAGGCGCGGATCGCCGCCCATGTGCAGGATCGCCTCGCCAAACTCCGCGGCATCGACCTCACCCATCTCTCCCCCGCCACCCGCACCGATGTCGAGGTCGTGCTGGCGAGCCATGAGCTGGCGGCGGACGGCTTCGCCTTCCCCTTTGGCGACATGGCGATGATGAACAGCAACTGGTCCTATCGCAACGCGCCCTATGCCGTGGCGCAAAACACCGGCAGCTTCGTCGAGACCCCGGATTTCCTCGATTCCAACCATCCCATCGCCAACGCGGCGGATGCCGACGCCTACCTCGCCCGCCTCACCGCCTATGCCGCCAATCTCGACGGCGAGACCGAACGGCTGCGACATGATGCCGGGATGGGCGTCGTCGCGCCCGCCTTCCTGCTCGACAAGACGCTCCGGCAGATGACGAGCGTGCAGGGCTTGGCCGTAGGCCAATGGGCGCCCGTCACCTCGATCGCCCGCCGGACGAAGGACATGCCGGGCGATTATGCCGCGAAAGCGCAGCAGATCGTGCGGGAGAAGGTCGCCCCCGCCCTTACCCGCCAGATCGCCGAACTCCAGCGCCAGCGCGGCGGCGCGACCATGGACGCGGGCGTATGGAAACTGCCGCAGGGCGAAGCTTATTACGCCTGGGCGCTGCGCGCCGGCACCACCACCAACCGCACGCCGGAGGAGGTCCACAGGCTCGGCCTCGACCAGCTCGCCGCGCTGCAATCCGAAATGGACCGGCTGCTCAAGACGCTGGGCATGACCAGGGGCACTGTCGGCGAACGCATGACGGCCATGGGGAAAGACCCGCGCTACCTCTTCCCCAATGACGACACTGGCCGCCAGCAGATTCTCAGCTTCATCGACGGCCGCCTGGCCGACATCCGCACGCGCCTGCCCCGCGCCTTCGCCACGCTGGTCCCCGCGAAACTGATCGTGAAGCGCGTGCCGGTGGAGATCGAGGCGGGCGCGCCCGGCGCCTATGCCGGCGCGGGGTCGATCGACGGCTCCATCCCCGGCAACTATTATATCAACCTGCGCGACACCAGCATCTGGCCGCGCTACGCGCTCCCCACCCTCTGCTATCATGAGGGGATTCCCGGCCATATCTGGCAGGGCGAATATACCTACAAGCTGCCGCTGATCCGCTCGCTGCTCGCCTTCAACGCCTATAGTGAGGGATGGGCGCTCTATGCCGAGCAGCTGGGCGACGAGCTGGGCGTCTATGACGGCGATGTCGCCGGGCGGCTGGGCTATCTCCAGTCCATCGCCTATCGCTGCTGCCGGCTGGTGGTCGACACCGGCCTTCATGCCAAGCGCTGGACCCGCGATCATGCCATCCACTGGTTCGCCACCACCAACGGCTCCACGGTCGAGGATGTGCAGGGTGAGGTGGATCGTTATTGCGCCTGGCCGGGACAGGCCTGCGGCTACAAGGTCGGCCATGGCGAAATCGTCCGCCTGCGGGAGATGGCCAAGACGGCGCTTGGCGATAAATTCGACTTCCGCCTGTTCAACGACGCCGTGGTGAAGGGCGGCGGCGTGCCGATGACCGTGCTGGCGAAGACGGTCGACGCCTATGTAAAGGAGCGACGGAGCGCCTAACTACCTCCGTTCGTTTCGAGCGTGTCGAGAAACGAGAAGCGCAGTGCTATCTGCTTCTCGACTTCGCTCGAAGCGAACGGAACTCAGCGCAAAAAGGGCCGGAGAATCACCCCCGGCCCTTTCCAATCTCTCTGTGTCAGCCCTCAGCCCACGAACGCCCGCTCGATCACGAACTGCCCCGGCGCTGCATTGGAGCCTTCGGTAAAGCCATTTTCCTCGAAATAGGCCGCGAACTGCTTGATCATCTCCATGCTGCCGCACATCATGATCCGGTCGGTTTCGGGGTCGAACTTCGCCGGACCCGGAATGCCCTCGAACAGCTTGCCGCTTTCGACCAGCTTGTCGATGCGGACATTGTTGTGGAACGGCTCGCGCGTGCAGGTCGGCACATAATGGAACTGGGTCGCGGCCTGTTCGGCGACCAGCGGGTCTTCCGCCAGCTTGCCTTCCATTTCCTCGCGGAAGGCGAGGTCGCTCACCCGGCGCACCGAATGGACGACGGCGACCTGCTCGTAAAATTCATAGACGTCCGGGTCGCGCGACAGGCTCAGGAAGGGCGCAAGGCCCGTGCCGGTCGACAGCATGAACAGCCGCTTGCCCGGCAGCAGCGCGTCGGTGACGAGCGTGCCGGTTGGCTTGCGGCCGAGATAGATCTGGTCGCCCGGCTGGATCAGCTGCAATTTCGACGTCAACGGGCCGTCCTGCACCTTGATCGACAGAAACTCCAGTTCCTCGTCCCACGCCGGGCTGGCGACCGAATAGGCGCGCAGCAGCGGCTTGCCATTGTCGCCCTTCAGGCCGATCATGATGAATTCGCCCGACCGGAAGCGGAAGCTGGCGGGGCGGGTGATGCGGAAGCTGAACAGATGCTCGTTCCAGTGCTTCACCGACAGCACGGTTTCCACGGAAAGCGCGCCGGTCGGTTCCAGAACCGGCTTTTCGATCGTCACGTCGGTCAAGACCTTATCCTTGCATAGCGTCCTCGCCACCCTCGACAGGGCAGCGCCAGTTGCGGATCATTCGCAATAATGGCGTAGTCCGCAAATGGCCCTTCCGCACCCCCAAGGCAAGGCCAAAAAAACTTGCGCCCGGCAAAGGACGCCCATTGCCAGGCGCAGCTTCCCCCTCCTTAGCCGAACAGGCCCTTGGCGATCCCGCCCAGTTCGTTGAGCGGATTGCCGTCGCCATCCTTGTCGAAAAAGCCGCCCAGCTTGCCCAATATCGCTTCCGGCCCGCCGAACGCGCCCAGCAGTTCCTGCAACTTGTCGGCCGACACGCCATGTTCGGCCGCCGTCTCGGCCAGGGCCGACACGCTGGTTTCGCCCGAACCGATCTTGGCGCTGATCTCGCTCATCAGCCCCTGCATCTGCTCGGGGCTGACGCCGATCTGCGCCGCAATCGCTTCCAGCCCGCCGAATTTGCCAATCAGATCTTCGAACATGCCCATGACTCCCGCATGAAGGTTGGTCGCCAGAATAGCAGCCTATCCTCTTGATCCAAAGCAAAAGAGCCGGAGGGTCGCCCCTCCGGCTCCTGCAATGCATCTGCCGCTACGGTCAGGCCGCGGGATCAGGCCGCGGTCAGCGCCGCGCCGCGCACGCCATCGTCGACATGGTCCACGAACTGGGCGAAATTGTCCACGAACGCCTTGACCAGGGTCGCGGCGGTTTCGTCATAGGCGTTCTTGTCGGCCCACATGGCGCGCGGGTCGAGGATGGTCGTATCGACGCCCGGCACCGCCACCGGCACCTGGAAGCCGAAGTTCGGATCGGTGCGGAACTCGGCGCTGTTCAGGCTGCCGTCGAGCGCGGCGTTCAGCAGCGCGCGCGTCACCTTGATCGGCATACGCTTGATGCCCGGCATGGTCGCCTTGCCGCCCGCCCAGCCGGTATTGACCAGCCAGCAGGTGACGCCGCCCTTGTTGATCCGCTCCTTCAGCAGATTGCCATAGACCGACGGATGGCGCGGCATGAAGGGCGCGCCGAAGCAGGTCGAGAAGGTGGCGGTCGGCTCGGTCACGCCGATCTCGGTGCCCGCGACGCGCGCGGTATAGCCCGACAGGAAGTGATACATGGCCTGTTCCGGGGTCAGCCGCGCGATCGGCGGCAGCACGCCATAGGCGTCGGCGGTCAGGAAGATGATATTCTTCGGGACCTGACCCAGATTCTTCTCCGACGTGTTCGGGATGAAGTCGATCGGGTAGGAGCCACGGCTGTTTTCGGCCAGCGAGTTGTCGTCCAGGTCGATCGTGCGGCTTTCCTCGTCGATCACGACATTTTCCAGCACCGTGCCGAAGCGCTTGGTGGTGGCGAAGATCTCCGGCTCGGCCTCGGCCGACAGGTTGATCATCTTGGCGTAGCAGCCGCCTTCGAAATTGAAGACGGCGGTGTCCGACCAGCCATGCTCGTCGTCACCGATCAAGGTGCGGCTGGCGTCGGCAGACAGGGTGGTCTTGCCCGTGCCCGACAGGCCGAAGAAGACGGCGGTGTCCCCGTTCGCGCCGATATTGGCGGAGCAATGCATCGGCATCACGCCCTTCACCGGCAGCAGATAGTTGAGGATGCCGAACACCGACTTCTTCATCTCGCCGGCATAGCTGGTGCCACCGATCAGGATCAGCTTCTCGGTGAAGTTGACCGCGATCACGGTTTCGCTGCGGGTGCCGTGGCGGGCCGGATCGGCCTGGAAGGTCGGCAGGTCGATGATGGTATATTCGGGCGCGAAGCCCGCCAGTTCATCGGCCGTGGGGCGCACCAGCAGGGTGCGGATGAACAGGTTGTGCCAGGCGCGCTCGTTGATGACGCGGACATTGACGCGATGCTCGGGCTGCGAACCGCCGAACAGGTCGGCGACGTAGAGCGTCTCCTTCTCGCCCAGCGCCTTGAAGAAGTCTTCCTTCAGCGCGGCGAAATGCTCCGGGGTCATGGGGACGTTGGTGTTGCCCCACCACACGGTGCTGTCGGTTTCGGCGTCGCGGACGATGAACTTGTCGCTTGCCGATCGGCCGGTATGCTTGCCGGTCTTCACGACCAGCGGGCCGTCCTTCGACAATATGCCTTCCCCGTTGCGGATGGCCGCCTCGACCAGCGGCGCCGTGCCGAGGTTCCAGAACTGGTCGGCACGCACGGAAATGCCCTGGTCAGCCAGGGTGATTGAGGATTTGGCCTGCACGCCTTTACTCCTGATCTAACAATGTCGGATCGCCGATTTTTATCTGGCATCCGGTCCGTCCACATGCCCCGCCTCTCTCGGGCGGGGGCATGGCCGCGGACGCATCGGGCATAGGGCTTTGCGGAACAGCCGTCAAATCGGGGGAGAAGGCCATTCGTCCCGAATATCGGCGTCTGCACCGCAGAGCGTGCCGCCACCGCTTCCTTGCGGCGGGGCCGGCCATCGTCTAACGCTCGGAACCATCAACTTTCTGCTCATTCCGGGTAGCCGCATGACCGCAACCATCGCCCTTGTGGATGATGACAAGAATATCCTGACCTCCGTGTCGATCGCGCTCCAGGCCGAAGGCTTCATGACGCGCATCTATTCCGACCCGGAAGGGGCGCTGAAGGCGCTGCTGGACAATCCCGCCGACCTTGCCGTCTTCGATATCAAGATGCCGCGCATGGATGGCCTCGAACTGCTGCGCCGCCTGCGCGAAAAGAGCCGGATGCCGGTCATCTTCCTGACGTCCAAGGCGGACGAGCTGGACGAGGCACTGGGTCTTGCCATGGGCGCGGACGATTATATCTCCAAGCCCTTCTCGCAGCGGCTGCTGATAGCGCGCATCCGCGCCATCCTGCGCCGCGCCGAGGTGAGCCAGATAGCCGACGCGCCGGACGAGCCGGTCGCCGAACCGATCCTGCGCGGCCGGCTGGAAATGGACCCGGCCCGGCACCGGGTGAAATGGGGCGGCAAGGACGTGACCCTGACCGTCACCGAATTCCTGATCCTGGAAACGCTCGCCCAGCGGCCCGGCGTGGTCAAGAATCGCAACCAGCTGATGGACGCCGCCTATCAGGACGACGTCTATGTCGACGACCGCACGATCGACAGCCATATCAAGCGGCTCCGCCGCAAGTTCCGCGAGGTGGACTCCGATTTCAACGCAATCGACACGCTCTATGGCGCCGGATACCGCTTCACAGAAGAATGACTGCGCGCCGCTCGCGGTGCGCTGGTCGGGGCGGCTCAGCCTCACCCCGCGCATCCTGGCGGTGAACGTGTTCGCGCTCGCCCTGCTGGCGGGCGGCTTCTTCTATCTCGATTCCTATCGCACGCGCATCGTCGACGATCGACTGGAACAGTCGGCGCGCGAGTTGAAGCTGCTCGCCATCGGCCTCGAAAATGCGCCCGCGGACCGGCAGAACGCGCTGATCGCCGCCTATGCCCGCCAGACCGGCGACCGCGTGCGCCGCTATGGCGCGGACGGGGCGCTGGCCGCCGACAGCTTCGCCATGGACGCGCCGCGCTATCGCCTGCGCCTGCCGTCCGAAGAGGAATGGCAGCGCCATGTCGCGCGTTTCCTAGACAAGCTGGTCGACCGGGTCGTTTCGGCCGACCGTCCGCCCGATTTCGAGGAGCCGGTGGTCGACCGCGCCACCGCCTGGCCGGAGGTCATGCTGGCCCGCAAGACGCGCCAGCCCCAGGCGCTGAACCGCTATGCGCCCGACCGCACCTTCATGATCTCCGCCGCCGTCGCGGTGAAGGACGGGAGCAACCTGCTCGCCACCGAAAATGCGCGCGACATCACCCGCACCGTCCGCGCCGAACGGCTGCGCCTGGGCATGGTGCTCGCCGTCGCGGTGCTGGCCTCGGTCCTCCTCTCGCTGTTCCTCGCCCGCACGATCGTCCAGCCGCTCCAGCGTCTCGCCCGCGCCGCCGTTCGCGTGCGCCTGGGCCGGGCGCGCGAAGTCACCGTGCCCCGCCTGCCCGAGCGCCGCGACGAGATCGGGATGCTCGCCCGCGCCCTGTCCGACATGAGCCATGCGCTGCGCCAGCGGATCGACGCGACCGACGCCTTCGCCGCCGATGTCAGCCATGAACTGAAGAACCCGATCGCCTCGCTACGCTCCGCGCTCGATTCGCTCGACCGGGTCGACCGGCCCGACCTGCGCGCGCAGTTGATGGCCATCGCGCAGGACGATGTCCGCCGACTCGACCGGCTCGTCACCGACATCGCCGAAGCCTCGCGCGTCGACGCCGAACTCTCCCGCACCCGGTTCGAACCGATCGACCTTGGTCTCCTCATCGAAAAGATGGTGCTCGCCCGCGAAGCGCGGGGCGTGCCGCGCGGCGTCCGCCTGGCCTTCGCCCGCCCGCGCAAGGATGTCGCGGTCGTGCTGGGCGAGGAAGCGCGGCTCGTCCGCGTGCTCGACAATCTCATCGACAATGCCGTTTCCTTCTCGCCCGAAGGCGGGCTGGTGCGGATCATCGCCACCGTCGCCGACGACCAGGTGCTGGTCAGTGTCGAGGATGAAGGGCCGGGCGTCCCCGTGTCGGAGCGCGAGCATGTCTTCCGTCGCTTCCACAGCGTCCGGCCGGAGGGCGAGGCGTTTGGCAAGCATTCGGGCCTTGGCCTCGCCATCGCCCGTTCCATCGTGGAGGGGCATCAGGGCCGGATCAGCATCGGCGACCGCGAGGATGCGCTGAGCGGCGCCAGCTTCGTCGTCCGCCTGCCCATGGCGGTCGCGCGCGATCCGGGGATCGTTTCGGAATAGTACAGGAACGGGCGCCACGGGCATAGCCATCGCTTCCAACTGCGGCTAGAAGGATGGCGGGGCTATGGCGCGCGCACTTTCATCCGAAACGCTTCATGCGACCAGCGTGGCCATTGGCGGCCGCGCCGTCCTGCTGGCCGGACCGAGCGGCGTCGGCAAGTCGGACCTCGCCCTGCGCCTGATCGACCGGGGCGCCACCCTGGTCAGCGACGATTATACGCTGGTGAAGCGCATCGACGGTGCGCTGATCGCCACCGCGCCGGACACGATCGCGGGCAAGATGGAGGTGCGCGGCCTGGGCATCGTCGACATGCCGCATGAGGATGCGCCCGTCGCCCTGCTCGCCGACCTGTTCGACAAGGTCGACCGGATGCCGCTCGACCCGCTGTTCCGCGCGATCGCCGGGCTTCAGGTGCCGGTGATCAAGATCGCGCCGTTCGAAATATCGGCCGCGATCAAGGTCGAACTGGCGCTGCGGACGCTTGCGCCTTTATGACTCCCGCCCATCCCAAAACGATCCTGCTCGTGTCCGGCCTGTCCGGCGCGGGCAAGACTACGGCGCTCAAGACGCTGGAGGATATGGGCTGGGAAGTGGTCGACAACCTCCCCCTCGTCCTGCTCGACCGGCTGCTCGACACGCCTTTGCCCGCCGGCCATGCGGCGGGCGACGACCGGCCGCTGGCGCTGGGCATCGACGCACGCACCCGCGGTTTCGACGGCAACGCCATCGTCCAGCGGATCAAGGCGCTGCGCGAACGCCACGGCCATGATGTCGAGACCCTGTTCCTCGACTGTTCGGGCACCGAGTTGGAGCGCCGCTTCGCCGAGACGCGCCGCCGCCACCCGCTGGCGCTCGACCGTCCGGCCGCCGACGGCATCGCCCGCGAACGCGAACTGACCGAGCCGCTGCGCCGCTGGTCGACGCAGGTGATCGACACCACCAGCTTCACCAGCAACGCCCTGCAACAGGAAATCCGCAACCGCTTCTCGCGGGAGGGGCTGTCGGAACCGGTGCTGACCGTCCTCTCCTTCGGCTTTTCGCGCGGCGTGCCCCGCAACGCAGACCTGATGTTCGACATGCGCTATCTGCGCAATCCGCATTGGGACGAGGCGTTGCGCGCGAAGACCGGCCTGGACCCGGACGTCGCCGCCTATGTGATGGAAGACCCGGCCTATGCGGATTCGGTCGGCAGGATCGAGGATCTGCTCGTCACCCTGCTGCCCCGCTATGCGGAAAGCGGAAAGACCTACATTACCGTGGCTTTCGGCTGCACCGGGGGGCGGCACCGTTCCGTCCACGTCGCCGAACGGGTCGCGAGGCACTTGCAAGCGGCGGGCTTTTCGCCCACGGTCTTGCACCGCAATATAGAATCGGCGCCGCAGGACAGTCTGGAGAAGCGCCGACCGGGAGGCCCGAAAGCATAATCATGACAAAGGTGGGCCGCGAAAGCAGATGATCGGACTCGTACTCGTCACCCATGGATCGCTCGCGACGGAATTCGTCGTGGCGATGGAGCATGTCGTGGGACCGCAGCAGCAGATCGAGACGATCTGTATCGGGCCGGAGGATGACATGGAATTGCGCCGCGCGGATATCGCCGCGGCGGTCGCGCACGTCAATGACGGCAGCGGCGTCATCCTGTTGACCGATCTGTTCGGCGGCACCCCGTCCAACCTCGCCATCTCGCTGCTCAAGGCGGGCGAGATCGAAGTGATCGCCGGCATCAACCTCCCCATGCTCATCCGCCTGGAAAGCGCGCGCAAGGTGATGGACGTGCGCGCCGCGGTTGCCGCCGCGCGCGAAGCCGGGCAGAAATATATCAGCGTAGCGTCGGAACTGTTGGGCAGCACCGCATGAATGAAATCAGCCAGGAAGTACGGATCAGCAACAAGCGCGGCCTTCATGCGCGCGCCAGCGCCAAGTTCGTGACCCTGGCCAGCGGCCTTCCCGCCGACATCGTCGTCAGCAAGGACGGCAACCATGTCACCGGCACGTCGATCATGGGCCTGATGATGCTGGGCGCGGCGATGGGCGACAGCATCGTCATCAAGGCCACCGGCCCCGAGGCCGCCGATTCGCTCGGCAAGCTCGTCACCCTGGTCGAGGACAAGTTCGGCGAGGAGTGAGCGGCACGGAGGGCGCTTAGCCCAGAAATTGGACCAGGAATCCCGCGACCAGCCCGATGGCGATACCGCTGGCGATCGCGACCTGGCATTTCTCGAAAATCGACATGGGCCGGCAATAGGTGTTAAGCTCTTGATCCACGGACGACCTTTCTCTTCTCAGGAGTCGCCGCGGCTATTGCATTCCTGCATCCTGTCCGCCGTGACGGGGATCACGCCATGCCGCATCAGTCCATAATGAGGGTTAACGGACTGGAACCATATCCCGCCTACGCCGAGCCGATAACCTATTTCGCGTAGCGCCCTTCGGCCGCCCACTTCGCCGTCAGCGCCTTCGCCGCCACGACATCCTGGGGGAAATCGACTTCCTGCCATTCCAGCCCCTCGATCGAGACGGTGCCGACGCGATTGCCCTTGGCGATGATGTCGATGGCGCGCAGATACCAGCGCTCGACGCCCTCGGGCGTGCGCATCATCTGGTCGATCTGGTTGCGGAAGATCGCCGGGCCTTCGCCCTTGAACGCCAGCATACCGATCGATTCGGCATTGGTGTCCGGCGGCAGCAAGCGCTTGCCAATGGCGCGCAGGCGGCCGGACGAATCGCGGTTCACCTTCATGTCGTCATCATCATATTCGCCGTCCGGCTTGACGTCGACGGTGACGGTGATCGCGTCCTGCGCGCCGTCCACCAGCTTGCTGACGATCTCGTCCGATATGATGGTGTCGCCGTTCAGGATGATGAAGTCGCGGTCCATCTCCTCCCGCACGATCCAGCAGGTGCCGAGGTTGTCGGCGACCTGGAAGAAGGGGTTGAACACGGTGCGGATGCGCGCGCCGGTGTCGCGATAGAGTTGCAGCGCATGATCCTCGACCCGTTCGGTGCGGAAGCCGGTGACGACGACGATGTCGGTCACGCCATTGGCCACCAGCGCAGCGACCTGCCAGCTGATGAGGCTCCGACCGTTGAAGTCGATCATGCATTTGGGGATGTCGCGGGTCAGCGGCAACAGGCGCGAGCCCTGGCCGGCGGAAAGGATGATGGCTTTGCTGATCGTCATGGCGCGCGCTGTTAACGCGCAATTGGGCCGAAAAAAAGGCGGCTTCAAACAGGCGGCCGCAACGCCTAGATAGGCGCGCGCCGGACGACCGGCATCGGACAGGAAAGGCCGGCAGTCAAAGTGATGTTCAAGCGCGGATCGGGCGCGGCAGGCGATGGCTTCGCCCGCATCCTGGCCAATACCGGCTGGCTGCTGGGCGGCAAGGGCGTGGGCGCGGTGCTCAGCCTCGCCTATCTCGCCATCGTCACCCGCACGCTGGGGGTCGAGGATTTCGGCCGCTTCGCGCTGGTGCTGAGCGCCGCCAACGTCATCAAGGCGCTGACCAGCTTCGACAGCTGGCAGATCGTCGTGCGCTACGGCCAGCCGCATCTGGCGGACGGCAATGGCGACGCATTGAACCGCGTGTTGCGCTTCTGCATCGTCATCGATCTGACCTCGGCGCTCGCCGGCGGCGTCATCGCGGCCGCCATCATCCTGATCTTCGGCGGCGCGCTGGAGCTGGGACCGGGCGCCGGCTTACAGGCCTGGCTGTTCTGCATGGTGATGATGATCACGATCCGGTCCAGCCCGACCGGCGTGCTGCGCCTGTTCGACCGGTTCGATTCGGCCGCTTTCGCCGAAACCATGATCCCGGTGGGCCGGATGATCGGCGCGGTTGTGGCGCTGGCGGTCATGCCCAGCATCACCGGCTTCCTGATCGCCTGGGCCTTTTCCGAACTGCTTTGCGCGCTCACTTATTGGTGGCTGGCGCTGCGCGTCGGGCGCGGCCGCATCGGCAACTGGCGCGCGGGCCGGGCGCTCGACGCGCGCGCGGAAAATCCGGGTATCATCGGCTTCCTGACCGCCACCAATCTTCAGACCAGCCTCGGCTCGATCAGCCAGCAGGTGGCGGTGCTGATCGTCGGCGCCTTCGTCGGGCCGACCGGCGCGGGTCTATACCGGCTCGCCAACCAGCTCGCCAATTCGCTGACCAAGATCAGCAGCCTGCTCTCGCGCAGCATCTTCGTCGAACTGTCGCGCACCAGCGCCCAGGGCGCGGAAGCGCTGGGCGACCTGTTCCGCCGCACCAACCGGCTGGCGCTGGCGGCGGGCGCGGTCATCATCGGCCTGATCGTGACGATCGGCCATCCGCTGCTCGGCCTGATCGCGGGCAAGGAATTCCTGCCCGCCTATCCGCTGCTGCTGATGCTGGGCGTGTCGGCCTGCATCGACCTGATCGGGGTCAGCTACCGCCCGCTGCTGATGGCGACCGACCGGGCGGGTCTGTCGCTGCGCATCACCTTCATATCGACCTTCCTGCTGCTGGGGCTGCAATCCGCGCTCCTGCCGCATTTCGGGACGAAGGGCGCGGCGATGGCCAACATCATCACCGCGCTGGCCAGCTTCGCGATGATGGGCCTCGCCAGCCGCCGGGCGATGGCGACGAATATCTGATTGCTCCCACCTCCGTTCGTGTCGAGCGAAGTCGAGACACAGTTTATCCTGAGCGCCTGCCGCAGGCAGGCAGTCGACGGGCTCGAAGCGAACGGCGTAGCTTTCTAGCGACCGGCAAGAATCGCTTCGATCAGCGTCACGTCGGCCGGCTTGTCGGCATCGATGCAGGCTTCGGCGCTGTTCATCGCCACCAGCCGCGCGATCAGGCCGAAGCGCCGCCCCATGCGCGCGATCCCGCCGCGCAGGGTCAGGATGCGCAGCAGCGCGCCGATCAGCGCGAAGGGACCGAAGGCGGACACGATCTTCCAGCCCTTTTTCCGGTCCTGCTCCACCTCCTGCCAGAGCGCGATCACGGGTCGCGCCTTCGCGCTGCCGAACCAGAAGATGTTCGCGCCCGACCACCAGCCGTCGCGGAATTTGAGCCAGGTGCGGCGCGATTCCGGGTAGCGCGCCAGCAGCGTCTCTCGCTCCACCATGGCGACGGCGATATCCGCGCCCTGCGCCTCGCCGACGAACTGGTCCAGCATCCCTCCGTCCAGCAGCACATGGTCGGCGGTCGTCAGCAGCAGCGGAAAGGGCAGGTCGCCCGCCGCCATCAGCGCCAGCAGCGAGGCGGCGATCCCCTGCCCACCCCTTTCGAACCGCACGCGCGGATGGTCGGCGAGCCAGGCGGTGGCGGGATCGGCGGCGAAGACATCGGGCCGCTGGGTCAGGACGATCAGCCGCCCGATCGCGGGATGATCGAGCAAGGCGCGGGCCGGGCGGTTGATCATCGGCTCGCCGCCGACGGGCGCAAGCGGCTTGACCGGCACGCCCGCGGCGATGGCCAGCGGATCGGGAATGGGGCGCGCGCCTGCAAGCAGGATGGCGGTAACGGAAGCTGTCATCGCTGTGCGTTAGCGGAGTGGACGGAACGCGGGAAGCGCATTTGCGGTGCGCTCTATCTCCGTTCGCCCTGAGCCTGTCGAAGGGCGTTGCGCGCGCCCTTCGACAGGCTCAGGGCGAACGGATGATTTTACTTACCAGATACGACCCCGGCGGCCGACGCCTTTTGCGCGAAACTGTCGTGCAGGCCGACGCGCAGCCCCTGATATTGGGCGAGGCGCGCGCGGAAGGCGGCGAGTTCGCGGCCGGCAAGCTGCGCCGTGGTGGTGAACTTGACCGACAGCGGATTGACCGTCGCGCCGCCGCGATACAGTTCATAATGGAGATGCGGCCCGGTCGACAGGCCGGTCGAGCCGACATAGCCGATCACCTGGCCCCGCCGCACCCGCTGGCCCGGCACGGCGGCGATGCGGCTCATATGCGCATAGCCGGTGGCGAGGCCGCCGCCATGCTGGATGCGGACATAATTGCCGTGGCCGCCATGCCGTCCGGCAAAGGCGACCACGCCGTCGGTCACGGCATAGATGGGAGAGCCATAACGCGCGGCAAAGTCGATGCCCGCGTGCATTCGCGTATAGCCCAGTATCGGGTGGCGGCGCCGGCCATAGCCTGACGACATGCGTCCGGCCACCGGCGCCGACAATACGCCGCGCCGTTCGCCCACGCCCGACGCCTCGAACCATTCGGTCCGGCCGTCCCTGGTCCATTTGAGCATGTTCACCGCCTTGCCGCGCGACCGTTTCAGGCCGGCATAGAGCAGCTCACCCACCTCCACATCGCCGGTTTCGGCGCGGCGATATTCGGTGACGATGTCATAACGGTCGCCCGCGCCGATGCCACTCAGGTCGACCTGCTGCGCGATGACGCGCAGGAAGGCCTGCACCGCCTTGGGCGGCGCGCCGACCGCGCGGGCCGAACGATAGATACTGTCCCCGACCACGCCCTGGATGCGCAGCGGCGTATCGTCGACGCGGATGGGGATTCGCTTCACCGACAGCACGCCGCCGGCGCGCGTCAGTTCCAGCGCCAGATCCAGCCGGGCGCGGAAAGCGAGCTTGTCGAGCGGCCGGGGCCGGTCGCGGCTGGCGCGGCGGCCCAGGAGGATGTCGAGCCTGGTGCCCGGCTTCACCCCCGCATCGATATCGCCGCCGACCAACGCCATGATGGTCGCGACATCGCCGCTGCTGACACCCGCGCGCGACAGGGCGCGGGGCAGGGTGTCGCTGCTGCCGACCTGCGCGCTGAGTTCGATCTGCGGGCGTTCGGGCGTTTCGCGCAGCGGCTGGACGGCGTCGGTCGGCCCCATGTGCCGGCCGCTGTCCGCGCCCAGCGCCAGGGGAGTGATCATCTGGCTGCGCACTTCGTCATAATGCGCGTCGCTGAGCGTCGGACCGGGCGCGCCGGGCACCGGCTGGAAACCGGGGGAAAGATAGAGGGCGGTGGCGCACAGGCCGAAACAGGTGGCCAGGCCGCGAAACCAGGTGAGGCTGCCGATGCGCTGGCCAAGGTCGGGGACCAGCTCCACATCCTCGGCCCAGTCGCGCAGGCGGCTGCGCCAGTCCTGCGGCCGCACGGGAGCCTTATGGGTGAGCGAATCCGCCAGCCACAGGGATACGGACGCGCCGCCCTGCTGAAACCCGAACTGGCTATCCTGATACAAACCCGCGACCCCCAAGGGCATTGTCGTTATCGCCGACCCCGCACCGCTTTATGCGTCGGCGGCGCCGTTGTGAACCCGGCAGGGTTAAAGTCAATTTAAGATGGGGCGCCCCGAGTCGCCCATGCGATAAAGCGTGCAACCGGCTGGACCGGCGCAGCAAAGCGGATGGAACCGCCGAATCCCCTTGCCCCGGCGCGCATCCTCCCCGACATAGGCCGCATCATGGCTTCCTTCGCCCGTTCGCCCGTCACCGCCGTCCTCGGGCCAACCAACACCGGCAAAACCCACCTCGCCGTCGAGCGCATGTGCGGCCATTCGAGCGGCATGATGGGCTTTCCGCTGCGCCTGCTGGCGCGCGAGGTCTATGACCGGGTGGTCGCGATCAAGGGCGCCAACCAGGTGGCGCTCATCACCGGCGAGGAAAAGATCGTGCCGCCGCAGGCGCGCTATTTCCTCTGCACGGCCGAATCCATGCCCATCGGCGCAGGCCGGCAGGCCGGAGCCGCACAAATAAGCGGCGGGCGCGAATCCGGCACGAAGGACGATTTCGCCTTCGTCGCGCTGGACGAGGCGCAGCTGGGATCGGACCCGGAACGCGGCCATATCTTCACCGACCGGCTGCTGCGCGCGCGCGGCCGCGAGGAGACGATGATCCTCGGCTCCGCGACCATCAGCCGCCTCGTCAAGGCGCTGGTGCCCGACGTGGAGATCATCGGCCGGCCGCGCTTTTCCACCCTCTCCTATGCCGGCGCGAAGAAGCTGTCCCGCCTGCCCAAGCGCTCCGCCATCGTCGCCTTCTCCGCCGAGGAAGTCTATGCCGTGGCCGAAATGCTGCGCCGTTTCCGGGGCGGCGCGGCGGTGGTGATGGGCGCGCTCTCCCCCCGCACCCGCAACGCGCAGGTGCAGATGTTCCTGAATGGCGAGGTCGACTATCTGGTCGCGACCGACGCGATCGGCATGGGGCTGAACCTCGACGTCGCCCATGTCGCCTTCGCCTCGCTGCGCAAGTATGACGGGCGGCGCACCCGCCGCCTGACCGTCAGCGAAATGGCTCAGATCGCCGGGCGCGCGGGCCGCCATCACAGGGACGGAACCTTCGGCAGCCTGGGCCATGAGGATGGCGACGCCGCCTTCACGCCGGAGGAAATCGAGGCGATCGAAGCGCATCGCTTTCCGCCGGTCGAGCAACTTTTCTGGCGCGACGGCACGCCGCGCACCGACCGGCTGGACCATCTGCTGTTCGACCTGGAGCAGAAGCCCGAGCGCCCCGAACTGCGCGCCGCGCCGGAGGCCATCGACCATGCCGTGCTGCGGCGGCTGGCCGACGATCCGTTGGTGATCGAACGCGCGCAGGGAAAAAAGCAGGTGGAGCGGCTCTGGACCGCGTGCGGCCTGCCCGATTTCCAGAAGCTGGGCGCAGAACATCATGCCCGCACCGTCAGCCGCATCTGGCGCTTTCTGTCGGAGGGGAGCGGCCATATTCCGCGCGACTGGTTCGCCCAGAATCTCGCCCGGCTCGATTCGGTGCAGGGCGATATCGACACGCTGTCGGGCCGGATCGCGGCGGCGCGGACCTGGTCCTATATCGCGCACCGCCCCGACTGGCTCGCCCATCCGGCCGAGATGGCGGAGCGCACGCGCGCGCTGGAAGAGAAGCTGTCCGACGCGCTGCACGCCGCGCTGACGCAGCGTTTCGTCGATCGGCGCACATCCGTCCTGCTGCGCGATATCGGCCAGAATGCCAGCAACCTGCCGGTCACGGTGGAGGCCGATGGGAGCGTCTGTGTCGATGGCGAGACGATCGGACGACTTGACGGCTTCCGATTCTCGGTCGATCCCGCTACGCGGCATCAGGATCGAAAGATGCTGTTGGCGGCCGCGGACCGGCGCCTTGGAAAGGTATTGCGAGTGAAGGCTGACGAACTGGTTGCTGCGGCGGACGCGGATTTTGCGCTTCTGGATGAGGCGGGACAGAATCCGGGCATTGCCTGGGGCGAGACGCCCGTGGCGACCCTGCTGACGGGACCGAGCCTGCTGGCGCCAGAAATCCGGCTGGATCGCGCGCTTCTCAGCCTGGGCCAGGATGTGCAGAAGCAGGTCGTCGCCCGCCTCGCCGCCTGGTTCGAGGCGCAAAAGCAGAAGCATCTCCTGCCGCTGGTGAAGATGGCGGAAAGCGCCGCCGATCCCGCCGTGCCTCCGGTGGTGCGCGCCGTCTTCGCCCAGCTCGCGGACGCCGGCGGCGTGATCGCGCGGACCGAACTCGATTCGGCGCTGGGCCATCTCGACAAGGAACAGCGCCATCTGCTGCGCAAGGCGGGGATCGATATCGGCGTGCTCGACATCTATCATCCCGGCCTGCTCAAGCCCGGCGCGGCGCGCTGGCGTTCGGCGCTGCTGGCCGCGCGCATCGCCAAGCCCTGCCTGCCGCTGCCCCAGCCGGGCCTGACCCTGATCCCGGCGGGCGAGAAACCCGCGCAGATGGGCGCGCGCATCGCGGGCTTCCGCGGGTTCGGCGAGCAGATGCTGCGCATCGACATGGCAGAACGCATGGCCCGCACCGCGCATGAAACGATCGCCCGGAATGAGCCGTTCACCCATGGCAGCCCGCAGATCGTGTCCCTGGGTTTGTCCGAAGCGGCCTTTCTGCAACTGATGCGCCTTGCCGGCTTCCGCCCGGTGACTCCGGCGGCGGCGCCCGTCCCGGCGCCGGAGACGGAAAGTGGGGAAGCCACGGAGAGCGCAGAAGGGACCGAAGCGCCGCCCGCCGCACCCGGCGCCAACTGGGCCTTCCGCGGCCGGCAAAAGGCGCGCCCCGATCGCCCGCAGCACGGCCAGCAGCCGCGCAGCGCCAAGCCCGGCGGCAATAAGCGTCACCCCGGCAAGGATGGCGGCCAGGCCCGCGCCGCTTCGGCAGGCAGCACCCCTGCCCCCGCCAACAACGCCTTTGCCGGCCTGGCCGAGTTGCTGGGCCGCAATGGCTGACACGGTTCCCGGCCATGGACCGGCGCTGCGGATCGACAAGTTTCTGTGGTTCGCGCGCCTGTCTAAAAGCCGGTCGACCGCGCAGAAGCTGGCGGAGGACGGGCATATCCGCCTGAACGGCCGTCGGGTCGACCGCGCCCATGCGCCGGTGCGTTCGGGCGACCTCATCACCTTTCCCCATCCCAGCGGCGTGCGGGTCGTGCGGGTGGTGCAGCTGCCGGCCCGGCGCGGCCCCGCGCCCGAAGCCCAGGCCTGTTATGAGGAACTGACGGTCGGGGGCTGAAGTTCAGGCTGTTGGCGGCCAACAATATCCTCATTGACCTTCGCGCGCGCCGGGCATAGCAGGGCCGCGCTTTTCCAAACGATAGAGTGCCCTGACAATGACCTATGTCGTGACCGACAACTGCATCCGCTGCAAATATATGGATTGCGTCGAGGTCTGCCCCGTGGACTGTTTCTACGAGGGCGAGAACATGCTGGTCATCAATCCCAACGAATGTATCGACTGCGGCGTGTGCGAACCGGAATGCCCGGCCGAGGCGATCCTGCCCGATACCGAGAACGGTCTGGAAAAATGGTTGGAACTCAACACCAAATATTCCGCCGAATGGCCGAACATCACGGTCAAGGGCGACGCGCCCGCCGATGCCGAGGAAATGAACGGCGTCGCGAACAAGCTGGAGCAGTTCTTCTCCGCCGAACCGGGCGCGGGTAACTGATCCGGGCGGCCCTGCGCCGCCCCTATTAGCGTCCCGGATTGCGGCACACCCCCAGACTTTGTGTCTAGGGGTGGTAATTTTGTTACGAATCTGCTAAATAGCGCACCAACGGCCGGATGCCCCCTATCCGGCCCCGGAGAATAAACTTCATGTCTTGGCGGGTCGCGCCGCGGACGCGCATAGCATTTGGCCAGCTTATGGCTTTTGCCCCTCTGCACCGCGCCGGCCCGTCCCCCAGTTGAATTGGAAAGGTATCAAATGGCTGCCAAGGCGCTGTCCTTTGACGTTGGTGATTATGTCGTTTATCCCAAGCATGGCGTTGGCCGTGTGATCGAGCTGCAGAAGGAGCAGATTGCTGGCATGGAGTTGGAGCTGTATGTGCTCCGCTTCGAAAAGGAGCGCATGACGCTCCGCGTGCCCACCAACAAGGCCGAGGGCGTGGGGATGCGCAAGCTGTCCTCCAACAAGACCCTCGAAGAATCGATGGAAACGCTGAAGGGCAAGCCCAAGGTCAAGCGCACCATGTGGTCGCGCCGTGCCCAGGAATATGAAGCGAAGATCAATTCGGGCGACCTGGTGTCGATCGCCGAAGTGACCCGCGACCTGTTCCGCGCCGACGACCAGCCCGAACAGAGCTATTCCGAGCGCCAGATCTTCGAAGCGGCATCCAGCCGCCTCGCCCGCGAGCTGGCGGCGATGGAAGAGACGGACGAGCCGACCGCGCTGAAGAAGATCCTGCGCATCCTCAACGAAGCGGCCCCCAGGCACGTCCGCGTCGAGGGCTGAAACCCGATTTCCGCCGAGCTGATCACGGCAGGCTGATACAGGAAGGGGCGTTCCGATCAGGTCGGGACGCCCCTTTTTTAATGGCTTAAGGGCGTCGGAATCGCCCGCGGCCTTACTCGTCCTTGACCGCGCCGGCCGCATCCTTGGCCGCGTCGCCTACATCGCTCGCGGCCTGCCCGACCTGGGTCGCGGCGGTCGACACCGCATCGTCCTTGCGGCTTTCGCTGCTGATCAGGAAAAAGGCGGCGACCGCCACCACGACCACCAGCAGCAGGATCGCGAGCGTCATGCCGCCGCCGCGCTTTTCGATCACCGTCGTCGTCGTTGCCGGACGCTCCTGATAATCGGTCATATGTCATCCTCCTCGTCGCGCCACCCGCCTTTTCAATGCGCGGGCGGCGGCCAAGGTTCCGGCACGGCGCGGGCGCGGTCAGTCCTCGACCGGCACGAAGGCGCCCCGGGCGCGATCCTTCACCACCTTGTCGGCGCGGAAGACCGAGCCGCTCATGGTGATGTAGACGCCCGGCTCCGCCACCTGCGCCGTGGCGAACGCCATGCCCAGGTTGAAGCTGGCGTCGCTTTCGCCAAAGCGCGCCGGGGCGAGCGCGCCGACCAGCACGATCGTCTTGCCGGCTATGTCCTTCAGCTGCTTCGCTGTCTCGGTCATGGTGTCGGTGCCATGGGTGATGACGATATGCCGTTCCCGCGCGGCGGCGCAGCGGGCGGCGATCAGTGCGCGGTCGCTGTCGTCCAGTTCCAGGCTGTCCTTGCGCGTGACTTCCTCGATGCGGAAGGGGCGCTTGACGCGGGCAATTTCCAGCAGCTTGGCCATCACCGTCTCGCCGACCTGATAGTCGGACAGGGCGTCGAAATAGATTTTGTCGATGGTGCCGCCGGTGGTGAGCAGCAGGATCGGGGTTTCAGGGGACAACATGAGGCGCTCCGGGGTCGATTTTCGCGCGCCTTAGCCCAAATGGCGCGTCCCCGAAACCGTCCTTATTCCCCGCGCGCCATTGCCTCGCCCCGGTCGCGGGCGGCGGCCAGCGTGTCGGTGAGCAGCGTCAGCAGCCGGTCGTCGGCGTCGAGGACATTCAGCCCCTGCCGCGTCATGCCGCCGGGGCTGGCGACCCGGTCGGCGAGCGTTGCCGGGCTGTCATCGGCGCGGGCGGCCATGCTGGCCGATCCCCGAACCGTCGCCAGCGCCATGCGCGCCGCCTGATCGGCAGGGATGCCGATCACCTCGCCCGCCCGCGCCAGCGCATCGACGAAGCGGAACAGGAAGGCCGGGCCGCAGCCCGACAGCGCCGTAACCTGGTTGAACAGCGCCTCGTCGGCGATCCATTCGGCCAGGCCCAGCGGCTGGATCAGGGCGTCGATGTCACTCTTCGCGGCGTCCGATGTCGTCGCATCGGTGAACAGCGCGACCACGCCTTCCCCCAGCCCCACCGGCAGATTGGGCATGGCGCGCACGATGTCGCGGGCGGCCGGGAAGCGGGCCCGCAAGTCGGCCAGCGTCGTGCCGGCGAGGATCGAGACGATCCGCGTCCCGTCCCCGCAGAGCGGCGCCAGAGCGGCGGCGACATCGGCGATCTGGTAGGGCTTCATGCCCAGCAGCGCCGTCGTCCCGTCCGGCAGCGCGGCGGGATAGCCGGTCACGACCTTCACGCCATCGGCCACCGGCCTGCCGCTGGGGCGCAGCACGGTGACGCGCGCGGGATCAAGGCCGCAATCCAGCCAGCGGACAAGCATCTGCCCCGCCATATTGCCGCAGCCGACGAGGAAGAGATGATCGGGCCAGGCCGCGGTCATGCGATCAGGCTTCGCCGCGGGTTTCGATCAGGCTGGCGGAAATCGCCTCGCTCGGCGTCTTGCCGCCCCACAGCACGAACTGGAACACCGGGTAGAAGCGCTCGCATTCGTCGATCGCGGTTTCGACCAGCAATTGCGCCTGATCGAGCGTCAGCGTGCCGCCCGCGCCCAGCAGCGCGCCATGGCGGAACAACACGATGCCGCTGGACGACCAGAGTTCGAAATGGCCGAGCCACAGCTGCTCGTTGATCAGCCCCAGCGTCTCGTAGATGGTGGCGCGCTTGTCCTCGCTCACCCGGATGTCGGGCATGGCGAGCATCTGAAGCACCTGATCCTCATCGCGCCAGATGCCGCGCAACTCATATTGCGCCCAGCTGCCCTGGGTGTTCGCGACGATCTCATCTTCGCCGACCTGATCGAAACTCCAGCCATGCGCTTCGAAATAGGCCGCCAGCATATCGATCGGCGCGGCTTCCTGGCCGCCATGTTCAAATTCGTCGCTATCCATCATCGGCGCGCCTTATCACCGCGGGCGGCGAAAGGACAGACGGGATCAATCCGCGTCCTTGGCCGCGTCCGTCGCCTTGGACTTGGCGGCCTTGACGCTCTTGGTGACGGGTTCGCCGCTCTTGCCCTCCAGCGCGTCGAGCCGGGCCTTGAGCAGCTCCACCTCCTCGCGCGCGGCGGCGGCGAGCGCCTTGACCGCGTCAAATTCCTCGCGCGACACGAATTCCATGCCGCCGATCCATTCCTTGGCGCGTTCACGCGCGTTGGACTCGAACTCGCGCGTCATGCCCGCCACCGTGCCGGCGGCGCCGTTCACCAGCTTGGCCAGATCGTCGAAAAAGCGGTTTTCGCTCTGCATTGCACTTGTCCTCTTTGCGGCGCGCGAATCCGTGCGCCCGAAATTCATATCTGGGTCTTGAGCGCCGGCGCGACAAGGGTCGCGGCCTCCGGGTTCAGGCGGCCGATCTCATAGGTGAGGAAGGCGGCGAAGGCCAGCCAGCAGAGATAGGGCAGCAGCAACGCGCCCGCGAGGCGCCGGATACGCCAGAAAAGCGCCGCTGTAGCCGCCACGACGACGCACAGGACCAGGATCAGCGCCAGCGCGCCGCCCACCTGATGCGCGCGGAAGAAGAGCGGCGACCAGGCGAGGTTCATCAGCAACTGGATCAGGAACAGCGCGATCGCCGCGCCCCGCCCCTTCGCCCCCCGCGCATGGAGGACGATGGCGAAAGCCAGCGCCATCAGCACGTAGAGAATGGACCAGACGACGCCGAACGCCCAGCCCGGCGGCATCAATGCAGGCTTTTCCAGCGCGTCGAACCAGCGATTGCCATAGCCGCTATTGGCGAACCTGCCCGACAGGAAACCGAGAAAGACGATGGCGGGAACCGTAACCAGCGCCCAACGGAGATAGGCGAGACGTAACTGACCCTGGGACGCAATCTCGTTCATCGAAAGCAACACTCCCCACGCATGTCACTCGGCCGGTTCGGGTGAATCCTTGAGCGCCGAATCCAGTTTGCGGCTGACGGTTTGCGGAGAAACCGTGCGCTTGGCAACGCGCGAATAGAAGATCGGGATCAGGAACAGCGTGATCAGCGTCGCCAGGCTGACGCCGAACACCACCACCACGCCGATCGAATGGCGCGCCGCCGCCCCCGCCCCGCCGCGCAGCACCAGCGGCACCGCGCCGATCACGGTCGCGATCGATGTCATCAGGATCGGGCGCAGGCGGCGCCTGGCGGCTTCGCGGATCGCCTCGGCAATCTCTATCCCCTCGTCGCGCAGCTGGTTGGCGAATTCGACGATCAGGATGCCGTTCTTGGCGGCAAGGCCGACCAGCATGACGATGCCGATCTGGCTGTAGAGGTTGATCGAACCGCCGGTGAGC
This sequence comes from Sphingobium sp. WR1, assembly GCF_059693745.1. Classification (NCBI taxonomy): domain Bacteria; kingdom Pseudomonadati; phylum Pseudomonadota; class Alphaproteobacteria; order Sphingomonadales; family Sphingobiaceae; genus Sphingobium; species Sphingobium sp. WR1. The sequence continues at coordinate 76,586 of NZ_JCATID010000018.1, forward strand.
GCCAGCCCCAGCGCGCCGCCCGCCACCGCCAGAGGCACGGTGGCGATGATGACGCCGGGATGGATGAAGCTTTCGAACTGGGCGGCGAGCAGCAGATAGACAAGCAGGATGGTGAGGCCGAAGACCAGCCAGATCGACCCGCCGGTTTCGCGCAAGGATTGGCTTTCGCCGCGATAGCCGATCGCCAGCACTTCGGGCGACTGGCGCGCCTGATCCTCCAGATAGGCAAGCGCCTGCCCGAGCGAGGTGCCGGGCGCCAGCGCCGCCGTCAGGGTGATGGCGCGCAGCTTGTTGTAGCGGTGGAGTTCGCGCGGTCCGGCCACTTCGCGGATCGTCACCAGCGCGGACAGCGGCACCAGCGCGCCTGTGCGGCTGCGGACATTGATCCGCTCCAGATCGGCCTTGGTCCGGCGGCCTTCATCCTCCGCCTGCACCAGCACCCGATATTCCTCGCCCCGGTCGACATAGGTGGTGACGCGACGCGACCCGAGCAGGCTCTGCAGCGCCTGGCTGACATCGTTCACCGACACGCCCAGATCGCCGGCGCGTTGCAGATCGGTGTCGATCCGCATCTGCGGCTTGGTTTCCTTATAATCGCTGTCGAGGTTGATGAGGCCGGGATAGTCGGCGGCGGCGGCCATGATCCGGTCGCGCGCGGCGACCAGCCCTTCATAGGTGGCCCCCGCCAGCACGATATTGACCGGCAGGCCGCGCCCGCGCCCCAGCCCCGATCGCGGCGCGGCGTTACCGCGCACGCCCGGCTGGTCGGCGATCACCCGGTTGATGATGGTCGCGACCTCCGCCGTGGTGATGGTGCGATCCTCCCACGGGCGCAGGAAGGCGATGACGGTCCCGCTATTGAAATCGTCGGTGGCGCCGAAGCCGGCCGGCGTGCGGATGACCAGATTCTGGAGCGTCCCGTCCCTGCGCAGGAAGGCGAGATCATTCTCGACCTTCTTCATATAGGCCATCATCCGGTCGAAACCGGTGCCTTCGGGCGCGCTGATCTGCGCTTCGACCACGCCGGTATCCTCGGCGGGGGCCAGTTCGCTCGGCAGGCGGGTGAAGAAGAAGCCCGCGACGCCCAGGAACAGCAGCACGCCCAGCAACGGCAGCAGCGGCTTCCTGAGCGCGCCGTCGAGCCAGCGGGCATAGCCGCCCTCCAGCCACTGGAACCGATCGTCGATCCAGCGCGCCAGCCGCCCGCGTTCGGCGGTGTTGAGCAGCTTGGAGCAGAGCATCGGCGCGAGGCTCAAGGATATGAAGCCGGAAAAGCCGATGGCCGCGATCATCGCAATGGCGAGTTCGCGGAACAGCAGGCCCGTCTGGCCCGCGAGGAACATGACCGGCACGAACACGGCGCAGACGACGAGCGTGGTCGAAATGATCGCGAAGCCCACCTGCCGCGTGCCAAGATAGGCGGCGACCAGCGGATCGTCGCCCTGCTCGACCCGGTGATAGACATTTTCCAGCACGACGATGGCGTCGTCGACCACCAGGCCGATGGCGAGCACGAAGGCGAGCAGGGTCAGCAGGTTGATCGACAGGCCCAGCAGCCACATCACCGCGCAGGTGGCGAGCAGGCAGATCGGCACCGTCACCGCCGGGATGATGGTCGCCCGCACCGATCCCAGGAACAAGAAGATGACGAGGATGACGAGCAGCGCCGCCTCGATCAGCGTGTCGTAGACATTCTCGATCGCGCGCTCGATGAACAGGGATTCGTCGGTGCCGATGGCGACCTTCATGCCCTTGGGCAGGGTCGGTTCCAGCTCCTTGATCAGAGCCTTGGCCTTTTGCGCGACCTCCAGAGTATTGGCGCCCGACTGGCGGATGATGCCGATGCCGATCGCCGTGCCCTGGTTGGATCGGAAGCTGCTATAGGGATTTTCCGCGCCCTCTTCGATCCGGGCGACGTCGCCCAGCGTCACCAGATGACCGTCCGCCCCGCGTCCGACCACCAGGCCGGCGAACTGGTCGGGGGTGGCGAAGGGCCGCTCGACGCGCAGCGTCTGGTTCTGGTCCTTCGATTCGAAGCGGCCAGCGGGCAGCTCGACATTCTGGGTGCGCAGCGCCGCCTCGACATCGGCCGGGGTCAGGCCGAAGGCGGCCAGCTTTTCCGCGTTGAACCAGATGCGGGTCGACGGCCGCGCCTCGCCGCCGATATTGACGCGGGCGACGCCGTCGATCGCGGAGAAGCGATCGACAATGGTGCGGTCGAGATAGTCGCTGATCTGGATCGGCGACCAGCCGGGGCGCGAGAAGGCGAGGAAAAGGATGGCCCGCGCGTCGGAATCGACCTTGCGGATCTCGGGCGCCAGCGCGTCCTCCGGCAAATCCTCCGTCACCGATCCGACGCGGTCGCGCACGTCATTGGCGGCGCTGTCGATATCGCGCGACGGGTCGAATTCGATATTGATTTCCGACGTGCCGTCCTGCGAGGTGGAGGTGATGGTCTGGATGCCCTGCACGCCCGCGACAGCATCCTCGATCAACTGGGTGATGCGGGTTTCCACGACGGACGCGGCCGCACCGGTATAGACGGTCTCGACCGATACGATCGGCGGATCGGTGTCGGGATATTCGCGGACCGACAGGTTTATCCAGCCGACCACGCCGACGATGCAGAGCAGCACCGCGACCACGGCGGCGAAGACGGGGCGGCGGACGGAAAGGTCGGAAAGCTGCATGGCGCGGCGACCCTATCCGGCCGCCTTGGGCGTGTCGGACTTATTGTCGCTGGCGAGGCGGACGGTCATGCCGTCGGTCAGCTTGACCACGCCTTCGGTCACGACCTGCTGCCCCGCCTTCACGCCGCCGGTGATTTCGACCAGGCCGTTCTGACGAATGCCGATATCGACCTTCACCCGTTTGGCGATATGGTCCTCCAGCACGAAGACGAAACGTTCGTCGCCATCGCCGATGACCGCCAGTTCGGGTACGGAGAGCGACTGGCGCTGGTGCGACAGGACGCTGACGGTCAGCAGCATTCCGGGTTTCAGCGCCTTGTCGGGATTGGGCAGGATTGCGCGCACGCGGACCGCGCGGGTGGCGGGATCGATTACCGGATCGATCGTCGCGATGGCGCCGTTGAACGGCCGGTCGGGCCAGGCGGCGGAGACGGCCTTGATCGGCATGGCTTCGCGCAGCATCGACAGGCGGGTTTCGGGGACGGTGAAGTCCAGCTTGATGCGGCTGATGTCGCTGACCGTGGCGATCGGCGTGCCGGCGCTGACGATCGCGCCGGGCGATACGGTGCGCAGGGAAACCCAGCCGGCGAAGGGCGCGCGGATGATGCGGTCGCCGATCGAGGCGCGGGCGAGTTCCGCATTGGCGCGGGCGGCATTGGCGAGCGCCGTCTGCTGCTCCAGCGTCGCGCCGGTGGCGAAACCGCGCGTCTTCAATGCCTGGATGCGCTGAAGCTGCTGGCTTGCCTGCAACGCGGTCGCCTCGGCCGAAGCGAGTTCGGCCTTTTCCTGCCCCACGGCGAGGGTCGCGATCACCTGTCCCTTCGCCACGAAGCCGCCATCCGCGAAGTTGAGCGCGGTGATCCGTTCCGTCACCGGCGCGGACAGCACCACCTGCTCATTGGCGAGCGCCGTCCCCACCGCCTCGACATTGTCGGTGAAGGCGGCGGGGGCGATCGGGCTGGCTTCGACCAGCGGCACGGCGCGCGGCTTCTGCTGTTTCTCGCCGCTGCAACCGGCAAGACAAAGGGCTGTGAGAATGACAGGCAGGAACGAGCGCATGACGAAGGGCTATCGGGCCTTTCAGCGCGACACAATGGACCCTTGTGTCGCGGCGTGTATCATTATGTATCGGCGAAGAACGAAGCTCGCCCGATTATCCGCCAAGCCGGGCGTGGAGGAGAAATTCGACATTGCCCTGCGGCCCGGTGATCGGGCTTTGCGCCAGGCCCGCGACGGTCCAACCCTGTTCGCGCACCCAGTCCTGCACCTCAATGCAAACCCGTTCGTGGATGGCGGGATCGCGCACCACGCCATTCTTGCCCACCTCCTCGCGCCGCGCCTCGAACTGCGGTTTGATGAGGGCGACGAGATGGGCGTCGGGCTTCGCGAAGCCGATCGGCCTTTCCAGCACCTTGGCCAGGCTGATGAAGCTGGCGTCGCAGACGATGATGTCCACCGCTTCCGGGATATGCGCGTCGGTCAGGATGCGGGCACTGGTCTGTTCATGGACGACGACCCGCTCGTGGGAGCGCAGTTTCCAGGCGAGCTGGTTGGTGCCGCTGTCCACCGCATAGACTTTCGCCGCGCCGTTGCTGAGCAGCACGTCGGTAAAGCCCCCGGTCGAGGACCCGACATCGATGGCGACGAAGCCGGTCACGTCGATGGCGAATTCCTCCAGCGCATGGGCCAGCTTGATGCCGCCGCGCGACACCCAGGGATGGTCGCGGCCGCGCACGTCGAGGTCGGCGTCGGCGGGCACCTGCTGCCCGGCCTTTTCCACCTTCCGGTCGCCCAGATAGACCAGACCGGCGAGGATGAGCGCCTGGGCGCGGGCGCGGCTTTCGGCGAGGCCATTGTCGACGAGTAGCTGATCGGCGCGCACCTTCGCCATCAGGGCACCAACGCGGTCAGGGTGGCGGGGGTCAGCAATTGCGGCAAGGTCCGCGCCTCCTTGCCCGGCGCATACCAGAGATAGAGGGGCACGCCCGAGCGGCCCTGGCTTTCGAGAAAGCGGGTGATGGCGGGATCGGCATTGGTCCAGTCGCCGACCATCACCGTGACGCCGGCCTTTTTGAAGGCGTCGCGGGTTTCGGCGCGGTCGATGGCGGCGGCCTCGTTCGCCTTGCAGGTCAGGCACCAGTCGGCGGTGAAATAGAGGAAGACCGGCTTGTTGGCGGCGCGCAGGGATGCCAGTTTCTGGACATCGAAATGGACAATCTCATTGCTGTTTTCGGCGACGGCGGGCGCTCTGGTCGGCAGGGCGGCGCCGGCACCGGCGAGCAGCGCGATGCCGGCAATGGCAGCCAGCACGCCGCCGCCCTTGCCCAACCGCTGGCGACCGCCCAGCCACCAGAGCAAAAGCGCCAGCAACAGCGCCGCGCCCAGGCCGATGGTCATGCCCGCCACACCCCGCTGTTGCCCCAGCAGCCAGGCCAGGCCCAGCGCGGTCAGGAGCATGGGCACGGCGAGAATTTTCTGGAACTTGCCCATCCAGCCGCCGGGCCTAGGCAAACGATTGCGCAGCGCCGGAGCATAGGCGAGCAGCAGGAAGGGCAGCGCCAGCCCCAGCCCCAGCCCGGCGAACACCGCCAGCGCGGCGGGCAAGGGCAGCAGCAGCGCCGCCCCCATCGCCGCCGCCATGAACGGCCCGGTGCAGGGCGTCGCGACGAAGGCGACCAGCGCGCCGGTCCAGAAGGAACCGGCCATGCCGCCCTTCCCCGCCAGCGCATCGCCGCCGCCATAGGCGCGCAATTCGAACAGGCCCGCAAGGTTGAAGGCGATCGCCGTCACCAGCAGCAGCAGCGCCAGAATGATGCGCGGGTCCTGCAACTGAAAGGCCCAGCCGACCGCCGTCCCCGCCGCACGGAGCGCCAGCAGCAGCCCGCCAAGCGCAAGACAGGTGAGGATGACGCCCAGCGTATAGGCCAGCGCTTCCCGCCGCACGGTCCGTTCGTCGCCGCCCGCCTTCGCCAGCTTCATGGCTTTCAGCCCCAGGATCGGGAAGACGCAGGGCATGATGTTGAGCAGCAGCCCGCCCAGCAGCGCCCCGCCCAGCGCGGCGAGGATCGCGCTCCATTGGCCACTGCCGCCGGACGCCGACGCGACCTCGCCGGGTTTGGCGGTCAGCAGGAAGCCGACATGATCGCCGGTCCGCAACACCGCCTGCACGGCGCCGCCTTTTCCGCCTTCGCCTGCGCCGGTTTCGATCAGCAGCCGGTCGCCGTCGCGCGTCACCGTCTGCGGCGCGGCATAGCGGGCCAGCCCTTCGGTCAGCGGAAAGAGATGCACGTCGCTCGCCCGCGCGCTGGCGGGAAACGGCACCGACAGGCGCAGCGTGCCGTCCTTCAGTGCATAGGTGGCTTCCGATCCCAAAGGCCGGGGCAGATGGGTGCGCCAGCTATCGAAGCGCGCGCGCGCCGCCGGTGCGACTGTGCCGTCGCCCGCGATCAGGTCCAGCGCCAGTTCGCCGCTTTCGGGCACGCACACCTTGTCGGTGCAGGCCAGCCATTGCGCCTTCGCCCGCACCGGCAGGCGCGTGCCGGGGGCAATGTCCGCCGCGACCTTCAAATCCGCCAGCACCGCATAGGGGCCTTCATAAACATGGTTCATCAGGCCGGAGATCAGCAAGGTTTCCGGCACCGGATAGCGCAGCGGGCCGACGCTCACCCCCTTGGGCAGCGTCCAGTCGACCGTCATGCCCAGGCCCGCGTCGCCGGGATTTTCCCAATAGCCATGCCAGCCCGACTCAGGGACCATGGCGAAGGCGATCGTCGTGCCCGTAGCGGGCGCGGGATTGTCGCTTTCGCTGTCCAGTTGCGCCGCGATATGCGCCGCGCCGCCGCCGAATGCGCTCTGCGCCCACAGCGCGGACGGCTGTGCGGCAGACAGACCTGCCAACAGGGCAAGCGTCATGATTATGACTTGAAAAATCCGCATCGGGCCTCTGGTCGGTCAGGTGCAAGGGGGCTAGGTCGCTCCCCATCCGCCGTCAAGGCATGAGAAGGTATCGCAGAATGTTCAAACGAGTCGCCGCCATCCTGTTGCTCGCCACCGCCATGCCTGTGATGGCGCAAGGCTCCGCCCCGACCCCGGCCGCCGCCCCGCCCGCAACAGCCGCGCCCGCGACTCCGCCCAAGTTGATCGTCGCGATCAGCGTCGACCAGTTTTCCGCCGATCTGTTCAGCGAATATCGCCAATATTATAGCGGCGGCCTCAAGCGCCTGACGAGCGAGGGCGCGGTCTTCCCGCGCGGCTATCAGAGCCATGCCGCGACCGAAACCTGCCCCGGCCATTCGACCATCCTGACCGGCAGCCGCCCGTCGCGCACCGGCATCATCGCCAACACCTGGTTCGACCTTGGCACGGCGCGCGAGGACAAGGCGGTCTATTGCGCCGAGGACGAGACGCAGCCGGGCACCAACAGCGACGATTATGTCGCGTCGCCCGTCCACCTCAAGGTGCCGACGCTGGGCGGCCGGATGAAGATCGCCAATCCCGCCACCCGCGTCGTATCGGTCGCGGGCAAGGACCGCGCGGCGATCATGATGGGCGGGCCGACCGCCGACCAGAGCTGGTGGCTGACGCCCAAGGGCTATGTCAGCTACAAGGGCATCCCCATCCCGCCGCTGGTCGCCAAGGTGAATGAGCAGTTCGCCGCGCGCCTGGCCCAGCCCAATCCGGGCTTCGAACTGCCGCCCCAGTGCGCGGCGAAGGATTTCGCGGTCAATATCGGCGCGGGCCTGACCGTGGGCACCGGCCGCTTCGCGCGCGATGCCGGCGACTTCAAGAAGTTCCGCGCCTCGCCCGAACAGGATGCGCTGACGCTGGTGCTGGCCGCCGGCGCGATCGAGAGCATGGACCTGGGGAAGCAGGCGCAGACCGACATCATTTCGATCGGCCTGTCGGCGACCGACTATGTCGGCCACACCTATGGCACCGAAGGCACTGAAAGCTGCATCCAGGTCGACCGGCTGGACCGCGAACTGGGCGCCTTCTTCGAGCGGCTGGACAGGGACGGCATCGATTATGTCGTGGTGCTGACCGCCGATCATGGCGGCCATGACCTGCCCGAACGGCATCAGGAAAACGCCATGCCGATGGAGCAGCGCGTCGACGCGGCGCTGACGCCCAAGGCGCTGACCGCGGCGATCGGCGCGAAGACCGGGCTGACCGGCAGGAAGCTGATCTGGGGCGACGGCCCGCAGGGCGACCTGTATTTCGACAAGGGGCTGACGGCGCCACAGCGCGCGAAGGTGGAGGCCGCGACGCTGGCGCTGCTGCGCGCCCATCCCCAGGTCCAGACCGTCTTCACCAAGGCGGAGATCGCCGCCGCCCCCGCCCCGTCCGGCCCGCCCGAATATTGGAGCCTGCTTCAGGAAGCGCGCGCCAGTTTCGACGCCCAACGGTCGGGCGACCTGCTGTTGCTGCTCAAGCCGCGTGTGATGGCGATCCCCGACGGCACCAAGGGCTATGTCGCGACCCATGGTTCGCCCTGGGATATGGACCGCCGCGTGCCGATCCTGTTCTGGCGCAAGGGGATGCGGCATTTCGAGCAGCCGCTGGGCGTCGAGACGGTCGATATCATGCCGTCGCTGGCCGCGCTGATCCACTTGCCGGTGCCCCGGGACCAGATTGACGGGCGCTGCCTGGATCTGGTGGCGGGCGAAGGCGACAGCTGCGCGCAGTAAAGGAGACCGTTCATCCGAGCGCGTCGGGAAACGGGAAGCGCTGCGTCAGCCGCTTCCCGACGTCGCTCGAAGCGAACGGCAATTGGACCATGTGCCTGAATATGGGCGTCTGGCAGCGGCCTTCTAGGACATTCCTTCTCCCTTGAGGGAGAAGGATACGGAGCCTTGCCGCAAAGCGGCTAGGCGGAGTTGGATGAGGGGGATTGGCGGTAGGTCGGCGCGATTGCGCAAAGTGGCATCCCCCTCACCCAGCTACGACTAGGCAGCAAGCTGCCAAGTCTTCACATCCCTCTCCCTCAAGGGAGAGGGAAAGAATATCCGTAATCCACCCTTTTCGTCATTGCGAGCGCAGCGAAGCAATCCAATGTCACCCCCTATGGATTGCTTCGCTGCGCTCGTCACGCTGCCGTCTATGACAGCATGATCAACCCGGCTCTAGCCGGAGATCGCCATGGCTACGCCGGCGAACCTACACCACCCCGTGGGACACGACCGAACCGACCCGCCCCTCTCCTCCTCGCACCGACCAACTTCCCTTGCGCCACAAGAAGCGCATCGCTGTGGCCTTACTGGCGCTTCGGTGACGCGTCGCAGGCGCTTCGCGAGCGCAAAGCGGGCGCTTCGGGCCGAAAAAGCCGACAACGGTGTGAATTTCGCCCCCTGTCGCGTCGGTGGCGCGTCCCATCTTTTCACGGCTCCCGCCGTCCGCTAGCCAGACGGATGTAAAACAAGGGGAATGACATGCGTTTCACCACCAGCCTCGCCGCCCTGGCGCTGGTCCTTTCCGCCACCGCCGCTTATGCCCAGGACGAAGGCAAGAAGAAGGACGAGAGCAGAAAGGAAGAGATTGGCGAGAGCGCCGTCCCCGCCCCCAATATTTCGGTAACGAAGCACAAGGGCGTGTTCGGCGGCAAGGCGATCAGCTACACCGCGACGACCGGCGAAACCTATCTGAAGGACAAGGACGGCAAGCCGCTCGCGGCCATTTACGCCACCGCCTATGTCAAGGATGGCGGGGACAGGAAGCGGCCTGTCACCTTCCTCTATAATGGCGGGCCGGGATCGGGATCGCTGTGGCTGCATATGGGCGCCTTCGGTCCCAAGCGGGTGGTGCTGCCCGACGCGCAGGATGACGGCGCGCCGCCCTATCCGCTGGTCGACAATGCGGAATCGCTGCTGGACGTCACCGACCTGGTCTTCATCGATCCGGTCGGCACCGGCTTCTCCCACGCCATCGGCAAGAAGGACCCCAAGGATTATTGGGGCGTGTCGGCCGACGCCAAATCGATCGCCGAATTTATCCGCCTGTGGCTCAACGAAAATGGCCGCTGGTCCTCCCCCAAATATATCGGCGGCGAAAGCTACGGCACGACCCGGTCGGTGGCGCTGATCAACGAGCTGGAGGGCAGCTATAACGACGTCGCGGTCAACGGCATCATCCTGATCTCCACCATCCTCGACTTCGGCGCCACGGCCGAGGTGCAGGGCAATGAAATGCCCTATATCATCAACCTGCCGTCGATGGCGACGACCGCCTGGTATCACCGGAAAATGGGCAATCCGCCCGCGACCGTGGCCGAAGCGGCGCAGCAGGCCCGCGCCTTCGCCATCGGCCCCTATGCCGCCGCCCTGCTCAAGGGCAACCAGCTATCCGCCGACGAGCGTGCCAGCGTGCGCGCCGAACTGGCGCGGCTGACCGGCCTGTCCGAGACGTTCGTGGACCGTGCCGACCTGCGCATCACGCCGGGCCGCTTCTACAAGGAGTTGCTGCGCGACCGGGGGGTGAGCATCGGCCGCCTCGACACCCGCTATACCGGCAGGGATTATGACGCCGCGGGCGAGGAGCCGGACAATGATCCCAGCTTCTACGCGATCGACGGCGCCTATACCGCCGCGATGAACAGCTATGCGCGCGACGAGCTGGGCTACCGGACCGACCGCTCCTATGTGACGATCGGCGGGGTCAGCGGCTGGGACTGGAAGCTGGACGGCAAGAGCGGCCGGGCGAGCGAAGTCTATGGCAGCGTTGCTCCCTATCTGGGCAAGGCGCTGCGCGAGAATAGCGGCCTCAAGGTCTTTGTCGGCCAGGGCTGGTATGATTTTGCGACGCCCTTCTTTGGCGCAGAATATGCGATGAGCCGGACGGGCTTCGACGCCTCGCGCATCCACTATCATTATTATGACGCGGGCCACATGATGTATGTCCGTCCTGATGACCTGCGCAAGCTGAGCGCGGACATCCGGGCGTTCATTTCCGCGCGCTAGGGCCGATCGGGATCGCGGCCCTCCGCCCTGCTTCCCGGCGGGTCGCGTCGAAGCAAACGGCATTGCGACGAAATGCGGCTTCATCAAGTTGTAATAAAAAGGAAATGTGATTATCATCCCCTCGAAAAAAAGGTCGCTCCGTTCAAAAAGGGGGGCAAAGGTTGATGGATGTTGAAGTAAGGCGCAAGCGCGCGACCCGGCGCGTTTCGCAGTCATGCGCGTCGATCGTGGCGGTGATGACGGTCATGGCGATGTCGGCGCGGGCCGACGACAGCATCGACCCAGCGATACAAAATAATGATACGCCCCCAGTCATAATCATCCCACCGGTCCCGCTTGCCGACGCGGGCGCCGCGAGCGCGCCGTTCATGACCGCCTCCACCAGTGCATTCGACCTGGCGAGCCTCGCGCCCGAGCAGAGCGCGCCGCCGGAGGTCGCCCGGATCGCCGGTCCCCCCGTCGATACGGAAGAAGCCTCGCCCGTGGCGGACCCCGCCCGCTATCGCTCGCTCGGCGGCCGCATCGGCGCGGCCAAATGGGAAACGCTGGGCCTGTTCGCCTATATCACCGCCACCCAGGCCTATTGGACCGACGACACCACCAGCTTCCATTCCAAGGATGAAGGCTGGTTCGGGCGGAACACCAACAATTTGGGTATCGACAAGCTGACCCATGCCTTCAACGGCTATCTGTTCGCCGAATTTCTGGGCGCGCGCATCGCCCGCAAGACCGGCGACCGTCCCGCCGCAGCTTTGCCCGCGGCGATACTCTCCATGGGGCTGCAACTCTATGGCGAGATGTGGGACGGGCATAAGAGCGACAGCGGCTTTTCCTATCAGGATGTCCTCTTCAATGGCGCCGGTGCGGCCTTTTCCGTGCTGCGGCATACGGTGCCGGGGCTGGAGGAAAAGCTGGATTTCCGGCTGATGGTGGTGCCCAATTCCCAGGTCTACAGCTTCAAGGGCAAGCGCCATTATGAGCAGCAGCATTTCCTGCTGTCGCTGGAACTGGCGGGCTTTGAGGGGTTGAAGACCAGCCCGCTGCGCTTCGTGGAATTGCAGGCGGGCTATCGCGGCAGGGACTTCCTGGCGGCCGACCGGGCCGCCGGCATCCGTCCCAAACGCGACATTTTTTTCGGCGTGGCGCTGAACATCAAGGAACTGTTCTTCAAGAACAGCCGGTCGCGTGTGGGCCGGGCCATCGGCAGCGGGCTGAACTATTTCCAGATCCCCTATACCGGCGTCTATGACTATTATTGATCGGGCCATCCCCTGGCCCGGCCTTGCGACAATCCCCCTTTAACGCTTGTAAAATCACCCTATGCTCGCCCGCAGCAAGGGAGATTCACAGATATGCGCCACGCGCTCACGGCCTTTCTGGCCGCCGTCAGCTTCACGTCCATCGCCGCCGCCCAGACTCCGGCCCCAGCGCCGGCCGCACCGCCACCCGCCCAGAGCGAGATCGGCGCGGCGATCGCGAAGGACATGGACGGGCTGATGACGCTCTATCGCGACCTGCACGCCAATCCCGAACTGTCGCTTCAGGAAGTCAACACCGCCGCCAAGCTCGCCAAACGGCTGAAGGCGCTGAAATATGACGTGACCGAGAAGGTCGGCGGCACCGGCGTGGTCGCGGTGATGAAGAACGGCACCGGCCCCGTGCTGCTGATCCGCGCCGACATGGACGGCCTGCCGGTGGTCGAGCAGACCGGGCTGGAGTTCGCGTCCAAGGTCCGCACCAAGACGCCCGAAGGTGTCGAGACCGGCGTGATGCACGCCTGCGGCCATGACACCCATATGACCGCCTTCATCGAGACGGCCAAGCTGCTCGCCGCGCGCAAGGACCAGTGGAAGGGCACGCTGGTCATGATCCTCCAGCCCGCCGAGGAAGTGGGCAAGGGCGCGCGCGACATGCTGGAGGACGGCCTCTATACCCGCTTCCCGCGCCCGACCCACGCCATCGCCTTCCATGACGCCGCGAATCTGGAGGCGGGCGTGATCGGCTATACCCCCGGCTATGCGCTGGCCAATGTCGACAGCGTCGACATAGTGGTGAAGGGGCTGGGCGGCCATGGCGCCTATCCGCAGACCGCCAAGGACCCGATCGTGCTGGGCGCGCGGATCGTCACGTCGCTCCAGACGCTGGTCAGCCGCGAGCAGGACCCGCAGGATCCGGCCGTCGTCACCGTCGGCAGCTTCCAGGGCGGGGCCAAGCATAATATCATCCCCGACGAGGCGAAGCTGCTGCTGACCGTGCGCAGCTATTCGGACGAGACGCGCGCCAAGCTGATCAAGGGGATCGAGCGCATCGCGAAGGGTGAGGCGATCGCGGCCGGAGTGCCGGAAGACCGGATGCCGGTGGTGAGCGTGAAGGACGAATTCACCCCTTCCACCTACAATCCGCCTGAATTCGCCGAGCAGATGGCGACCCAGCTCAAAAGCCATTTCCCCGAAGGCCGGGTGGTGAAGACCCCCGCCGTCATGGGCGGCGAGGATTTCGGCCGCTTCTATCGGGCGGACAAGAGCATCAACAGCTTCATCTTCTGGGTCGGCGGCGTGCCGGCGGACAAGATGGCGCAGGCGCAGGCTGGTCAGATCAGCCTGCCCTCGCTGCACTCGCCTTTCTGGGCGCCGGAAGCCGACAAGGTGATCGCCACCGCGAGCGAGGCGATGACCGTGCTGGCGCTGGATATCCTCAAGAAGGATTGACGGCCGGCGCGCTTTCCACGGGGGGCGCTCCATCTAGTGACCCGAATCTGAAGTTCGCCACATTAATCCGACAGGGCTGAGCGAACTTCAGATTCAAAAGGGTCACTAGTAAATATTTGATACTAGTGTGGTTTATGGATTTGAAATACGCTCCGCCCTTGCCTGCAATATGTGGCGTATTTCAAATCCACCACACTAGAGTCGGATGACATCAGGTCGACTTACCTCGTCATTGCGAGCGCAGCGAAGCAATCCATAGGGGGTGACATTGGATTGCTTCGCTGCGCTCGCAATGACGATTCAAACAAGAAAGTCATCCTGCTATAAAGGGCGCTCCATCCGGGAGCGCCCTTTTCCCAAGCGATCAGGCGCCGAAACCGCCGTCGATCGTGTGCATGGCGCCGNGAAAGTCATCCTGCTATAAAGGGCGCTCCATCCGGGAGCGCCCTTTTCCCAAGCGATCAGGCGCCGAAACCGCCGTCGATCGTGTGCATGGCGCCGGTGATGATGCCCGCTTCCGGTCCGGCGAGATAGGCAGCGAGGCCAGCGATTTCCTCGCCCGTGGCGTGGCGCTTGATCGCCATGAAGCCGTGCATCGTGGCCGCCATCGGACCGTCGGCCGGGTTCATGTCGGTATTGGTCGGGCCGGGCTGGATGCTGTTGACGGTGATGCCGCGTGCGCCGAAGTCGCGCGCAAGGCCGCGGGCCATGCCCTGCAAGGCCGATTTGGTGAGGGCGTAGGCCGCCCCGCCCTCAAACGGCATACGATCGCCATTGACCGACCCGATCACGATGATGCGGCCGCCGTCGGGCATCTGACGCGCAGCCTCGACCGCGGCATGATAGGGCGCGCGGACATTGATGTCGATCATCCGGTCGACCGCGTCAGCGTCCAGCGTCAGCGGATCGCCCATCACCAGCGCGCCGGCATTCACCACCAATATGTCGAGCGGCCCCTGCGCCGCCACCACGTCGACCACCGCCTGCCGATCGGCAGCGTCGGACTGGATCGCCGTCGATCCGGTTTCGCCGGCCAGCGCGTGCGCGGCGTCATGCGATCCGGCATAGGTGAAGGCGACCTGCGCGCCGTCCCCGGCGAAGCGGCGGACGATCGCGGCGCCAATGCCGCGGCTGCCCCCCAGGACAAGGGCTTTCTTGGACGTGAAATCGGTCATGTCATCTATCCTTGAGAAATTTGTAATGATCGCTATATAAATGATCGGCGGGCGTGTTCAAGGATTTTTGTAGTGGTCGATAAAGAAAAATCGAAAAGCCGCGGCCGCCCACGCGCGTTCGATCGCGATGCGGCGCTCGACCGGGCGCAGGCGCTGTTTCATGCGCAGGGTTATGAGGGCGTCGGCGTGGCCGCGCTGGCCGAGGCGATGGGCGTCAATCCGCCCAGCCTCTATGCAGCGTTCGGCAGCAAGGCGGAACTGTTCGACACGGTGCTGGGTCGCTATGCGCGCAACGGACTGCCGATCGACGAACTTCTGGCGCCGGGTACGGAACCAGCGGCGGCGCTGACCAGCCTGCTGCGTGAGGCCGCGCGCGTCTACGCCGCCGATCCGCAAGCGCCGGGGTGCCTTGTGCTGGAAGGCGCGCGCGGCGCCGACCCGCAGGCGGCAGGCCTGGCCTGTATCTGGAAGAAGGCCAGCCGGGAACGGGTGCGCGACTATCTGCGCCCGGCCCATCCGGCCAAGGCCGACGTCGTGGCCGACTATATGGTCGCCATCATGTCCGGCATGTCTGCCGATGCGCGTGGCGGTATGCCCGCCGACCGGCTGATCGCGGTCGCCGACATGGCCGGCCTGGCGATCGAGGCGATGCTGGCCGGGGATTGACGCCTTTCTATTGCGGCCGATGGCCCTTGCGCCATTTGGTCCAGAGATGCCGCGCCAGCATCATCGGCGGCATCCGCAGCCAATGGGAGCGGATATAGAAGGCGAAGACCAGCGGCTTGCGCACTTCCTGTCCCCAGCCGTTGCGGGCAAGCAGGCGCGCGCGCACCAGCCGGTCCCACAGGGTCAGGCGCGCGCCATCGCCATAAAGCGCCGCCGCCAGCCGTCGCACCTGACGGACATGGGGCAACAGGCCGTGCCGGGCGGCCCGCGCCTCCAGCGCCGCCGGATCGGTGTCGGGCAGCAGGCAATATATATCCCACAGGTTGCGAAGCCCCCCCTGCAAGTCGCCGTCCGCCAGCATATGCGCTGCCGCGTGGATGATCCGGTCCTCGGGCGAGAGGACATATAATCCCTCGCCTATCTCGACCGCATCGGCGATCATCGCCGCAGCATCCGGCGTCTGGCGCGCGGTGAGCGGCAGCACCGTATGATGCACGTCGATCATCCGGTCCCGCTCGCGATGGATCAGCGGCGGCAGTTCGTGCATCCACTGGCGATAATAGGCGTCATCATAGGGATCGGGCTTCACCCAGTCCCAGCCCGCCGCCATCAGCGCCTTTTCGGCCACCGGCATGGCGTCGCGCGGCACGAGAATGTCCAGGTCGCCGATGAAGCGCCCCTGCCCCGCCCGCAAGCCGGCGGCGACATAGGCCGTGCCCTTGAGCAGGATCGTCCGCACGCCGGTGCCGCGCAGCGCCTCGACGCAGCGATCCGCCTCCCACAAGGCCTGTCGCGCCTCGCGATCCGTGTCGAGCCGGGCGTCGGACAGGATCGGCGCGACCGCCGGAGGGACGGCGATATCCTCCAGCCGATGCGCGAGGGTTCCGATCAGCCGCTCGGCGCGGGCGGCGGCGATCAGGCCGTTCCAGCCGGCCGCATCCAGCGCGTCGACCGAGGCGGGGTGCCGCAGCGTATCGACCAGCAGCGCCGCGCTCATGCCAGTTCGCTCCACAACCGATCGACCATCGCAAAAGCCGCCTCGCCCGAAGGGAAGTCGATCGCCCGCGCGGGCACGTTGCGCACGAAATGGGTGAGCGCGGCGAAGCCCGGTTCGCCCAGCGCGACATAATTGGTCGATGCCTGCGTCAGACGCATGAAGATTTCCCCCTGCCCCACCGCCCGAACCTCCGCCTCATAGCCGAAGCGCGGAAAGAGCAGCAGGGCCGGCATTCCCCCTTCCTCCATGCGGGTCACGGCATCGGCGCGCGGCACCATATGGCGAATGTCGCCCTTTGCCGTGGCGCGCAGCAGCGGCCCCATGCGCGCGGCCCCCACCGCGTCCTCGACCACGTCGATCGCCCGGTTTTTGAGCGAGACGAGGCGCGGAAAGGGCAGGATCGCGCCGCTGTCGAGATCGAGCAGCGCGAACTCGTCGCCCATGAGGCGCCAGCCGCGCTCGCCGAGCAGCGCCGCCAGCGTCGACTTGCCCGACCCGGATTCGCCGGTCATCACCAGCACACGCCCATCCTTCTCGACGCTCGACGCATGGAGGAGCAGATGCCGCCGCCAGCCGAGCGCCATTTGCAGGTTCATGCCCATTTCCGCCGCGAGCAGGCCATGGGGCAGGCTCATGGGCGCGGCGTCAGCCAGGCCATGGTCGCCGGTGATGAAGATGGAGGGCCGCACCCAGCGCCGCGCAAGGCTGGTCGGCTGGAGCCGGACGGTGAAGTCGGCGATCGCCCCCGCCGCCTGCGGATAGGCGGCATAGAGGCGGGCGAGCTGGTCGATCGGGCCGCGCCATGCCGATCCGATGCGGAAGGTCGCCGGGCCGATGCGCAGGGTCAGGCTGTGCCTCATGCAGCGCGGACCAGACCGAGCGCCACCAGCGCGTCGAGATGCGCCGCGATTTCGGGCAGGGCCGTATCGCGCGGGCCAAGGTCGAACGCCTCGGCGAGCCGATCATGCACATCGGCCGCGCTGACGCGCTCTCCGACCGTCATCCGGCCGAGAATCTCGGGCACCGGGCTGATGACCATATGGGTCTGGCCCGAGCGCGGATGATAGAGAAGGACAAGGTCGTCAAGCACGCAGGTCCGCGTCGCATCGCGCGCGTCCAGCCGATAATATCCTGTTGCTTCCACGCGGGCGCTCCTGCTGCTTACTCCCTCCTAGCGCGGGAGAGTAGCCAAGTGCCTAACGCATCAGGGGAAAGCAGGCGATGGCAGCGACGGGCGGTCCGGTTGCCGCGCGAGCGAGGCAAAGGCGCCCAGATAGGCGTCAAGCGCAGGCGTCACGCCATGGGCGCATACGGCGGAGGTCAGTCGGGCTGACGTTGCGGGACGGGCAAGCGCGCGCTCGATGGCGCGGGCGAAGGCCGCTGCATCGCCCACCGGCACGGCGGGATGCTGCCCGGCATCCGCCAGCAGGCACCGGATATTGGGCGTGCTGTCGGTGGCGACGACACCGGCGCCGCAGGCCAGCGCCTCGATCAGCGTCGCGCACAACCCTTCCCAACGGGACGGCTGGAGCAGCAGGTCCGCCTCCCCCATCAGGGCCGCGATCCGATCGGGATCGCCGATATAGCCTATGAAGACGACCCGGTCGGCGATGCCGAGGTCGCGCGCCTGCCGTTCCAGCGCTTCGCGCAGCGGACCGCAGCCGGCGACCGTCAACCGCCAGTCGAGATGCGGCAAGCGCGCCAGCGCGGCAAGCGCCGTCGCCTGATCCTTCTGCGGGGCGAGGCGCCCGACCATCAGCAGGCGCGCCGGGGCGGCCGGATCGCGCGCGCGACGCAGAGCATGTGCCCGCTCCATCGCGGGCGTCACCGTCGGGCGTGGAAGCAGGCGCACGTCGCCGCTATCAGTCAGCAGCGCCCGGTCATGTTCACCCATGACGATCGTCAGCGCCGACAGCCGCGCAATCGCGCGGAAGCGCTTCAGTCGCGCCCAGGCGCCCAGGCCCCGCTGAGCCGGGCGGACGATCGGATTGGAAATGCGCGCGACCGCCTGCGTTCCAGAGCCGAGGCAGGCGAGCGCGGCCAGCATGTTGCTCTGGTTGCCGGCCGAATAGAGGATGTCGGGGCGATGCCGCCGCACCATCGCGGCGAGCGCGGGAAACTGCCCGATCATCGACAGCCGCCGCTTGCCCGGCGGCGCGGGCACGCGCCGGACGACAAGGCCGGGATCGATAAGCGGCGCGTTCACCCCGTCCATCCGCGCCATCCAGAGTTCAACGGCCACGCCACGCTGGAGCAGATGGTTGGCCAGGAGGATCGCGACGCGGTCCAGCCCGCCATCGCCCGGCTGATACAGATAGACCGCCACCGAAAGATCGGGCGCGGGGGGCGTGAAATGATGAACCATGCTGCCGCATCCGCCGCTGAAACGAACCGTTACAGGTTCGACGGCATCAACACGGCCAAGCCGTATCCGGTTCTAATCATTGCGCTTGCGATATGGAAGAATCGTCGCGGAAACAAGCCGGATCAGCGCGGCATCTGCAGGGAGGCGTAGCAGGTGAAGCCGCTCGTTCCCTGTTGCAGGCGACGAATATAGTTCAGATAGGCCTGATTCTGTTGATAACCGGTGCCCGGCAGCCGGCCGCCGCGCAGCGCCTGCTTCACCTGCTGCCCGGTATAGCTGCGCCCGCCGGGAAAGGCGCCCGGCGTGTTCGACGGCACGAGTTGGCCGTCGGGCGCGATATAATTGCCCGCCCGCCCCTGGTCCGGCACGGGGATCGTGCAGTTGAGCACCGAAGCGGCGGTGTTGGCGAGCGCGGGACGAATGGAGACGATCGCCGAGGCGGCGGCCGCGCCGCCCATCAGCAGCTGACGACGCGACGCGATTAGGCCATCCGCGGCCTCCGGCGCGGGGGCGCCCTGCGGCATGATGCCGTCCTTGTCTGACGTCGCTTCGTTCATCTTTTCCCGTTTCGCATCTCGCGCTTGCCAAAGCGTAAAGATTGCCCGCTATTGCGGCAAGACATCGCAGCAAATGCGCGACAAATCCAGCGCGGTAACCATGAATCGACTGAGTATTTCGCAAATCACAGCCTCCCTCGCCATGCTGATGCTGGGCACCGGGGGCGCCTTGATGATGGGCGCGCATCCGATCAGCATCGCGCTGCCGGTACTGGCGGGCGTCATTGTCCTGATCATCACCTCAGGCGACGCCGGCCTGCGCCCGGCCGCGCCCACGGTGATGCTGGATCAGCCCGACCTGATCGCCCATCCCGACTTCGCCAGCTTGCTGGAGGGAATTTCGGACCCGCTGATGCTGGTGGAAAAGGGCCGGATCGTGCGCGCCAACCGCGCCGCGCAGCGGCTGCTCGGCGCGCATATCGAGGGCGAGGATGCGCGCATCGCCATCCGCCACCCCGCCGCCGCCGAACGACTTGCCAGCCTCGCCCCGCTCGCGGAACCGATCATGATCGAGCTGGTCGGCCTCGGCACGCGCGATCAGCGCTGGCAGATGCGCGTCGCGCCCGTCGGCGCAGTCCGGGACATGCGCCGGCTCGTCCATCTGGTCGACCATAGCGGCACCCACGCGGCCGAACGGATGCGCGTCGATTTCGTCGCCAATGCCAGCCATGAACTGCGCACGCCGCTTGCAGGCATATTGGGTTTCATCGAAACGCTGGCAGACCCCGAACTGGGCAAGGATGTCGAAACCCGCCAGCGCTTTCTGAAGATCATGGATGGCGAAGCCCGGCGGATGCAGCGGCTGATCGACGACCTGATTTCGCTCAGCCGAATCGAATCGGAGAAATATCGCCTGCCCGACGCCCGGGTCGACCTGTCGGAACTGGCGGCGGAGGTCGTCGGCGTCTTCCGCTCCAGCCATGGCGAGCGCGGGCGCGAAGTGGAAATGGAGATCGCTCCGCAACTGCCCGTGGTGCAGGGCGACCGCGCGCAGCTGTCGCAGCTGCTTCACAACCTGATCGGCAATTCGGTCAAATATGGCCGCCCCGGCACGCCGATCCGCGTCACCCTGAACGAAGGGCCGAGCGGCATGACCCGGCTGATCGTCGCCGACGAAGGCGAAGGCATCGGCCCGGATCACCTCCCCCGCCTCACCGAACGCTTCTATCGCGTCGATTCGGGGCGCAGCCGGGCGATGGGCGGCACGGGCCTGGGCCTTGCCATCGTCAAACATATCGTGGAACGGCATCGCGGCCGCTTCGACATCGCCAGCACCCTGGGCAAGGGCACGACCATCACCGTGCTGCTCCCCCCGCCGGTCGAAGAAACCCACGGAAAATTCGATGAAAAAAGACGTCCATCGGCGCTTTCGGACACGGTGTCATGAAAATGAAACCTGACTGTCACAAAGGCGCGATGGTCCGCGACTAGGGCGCTCCCGAGGGGGCGGCGACATGCGACTCGCGGCCTTGCTGATGGAGGTTCCCCGTGAAGAAATTCGCCCTGATCGCCGCCACGACCGTGAGCGTGCTCAGCCTCGCCGCCTGCGGCGACCAGACCGGCGGCGCCGGCGCCACCCGCGACCAGATCCGCGCGGTCGGCTCCTCCACCGTCTATCCCTTCGCCACCGCGGTGGCTGAACTGTTCGTGCAGGGCAATGCCGGCATGAAGTCGCCGATCGTCGAATCGACCGGCACCGGCGGCGGCATGAAGCTGTTCTGCGCAGGCGTGGGCGCCCAGCACCCGGACATTGCCGACGCATCGCGCCGGATGAAGAAGGCCGAGTTCGAACAGTGCCAGGCCAATGGCGTGAAGGATATCATCGAGATCCAGGTCGGCGTCGACGGCCTCGCCTTCGCCGAAGCGAAGAATGGCCCCGGCCTGAAGCTGACCCCCAAGATCGTCTATGAGGCGCTGGCCGCCAATCCCTATGGCAAGGGCCCGAACAAGGCCCAGAGCTGGAAGGATGTCGACCCGAGCCTGCCCGCGATTCCCATCTCCGTCTTCGGTCCGCCTTCGACCAGCGGCACGCGCGACTCGCTCGCCGAGTTGATCCTGGAAAAGGGCTGCCAGAGCGATCCGGCCATGGAAGCGCTCAAGGAGAAGAGCGAGGACGAATATAAGGCGACCTGCACCCGCGTCCGCGAAGACGGCAAATATGTCGACTCGGGCGAGAATGACAATCTGATCGTCCAGAAGCTGGGCGCGAACCCCAATGCGGTCGGCGTCTTCGGCTACAGCTTCCTTGAAGAGAATAAGGACACGCTGAAGGATGTGCCGATCAACGGTGTCGAAGCGACTTACGAAACCGTGTCGACCGGCAAATATCCCGGCGCCCGTCCGCTTTATATCTATGTGAAGAAGGCGCATATGACGGCCATCCCCGGCCTTCAGAACTTCCTCAACACCTTTGCCGCCAACTGGAACCCCGACGGCGCGCTGACCAAGCGCGGCATGGTCGCGGCGCCGGAAGATGTGCGCAAGAAAAGCGCCGAAACGGTCAAGTCGCTGACCGTGCTCGACGGTTCGCAGCTCAAGTAAGCGAAGGCCTGATGACCGGACCAGCCATCCTCCTGCTGCTCGCGGGCCTGGGCGCCATCGCCTGGGTCAGCGCCCGCGCCCGCGCGCTGCGGTTGCAGACCGTCGCGCGCGAAACCGGGCGGCGCGACGCCGTTCACAGCCTGCCCGGCTATCATGGCTGGTATGTCGCGTTGTGGACCCTGATCCCCGCCGGCATATTCCTCGCCATCTGGGCCAATGTGTCGCCGGCGCTGGTGACGCAGGCCGTGCTGGCCGATCCGGCGGCGCAAAGCCTGCCCGCCGACGCCTTTTCCCGCTCCGCCGTCCTGGGCGAGGCGCGGGCGATCGCCACCGGATTGCAGGCCGGCGCCTTCAACCCGGCGAGCCAGGCGCTGGTCGAACCCTACGCGCAAGCGCTGAACACCTATGGCATGGCGGGCGCGGTCTTGGCGCTGATCCTGGCCTTCGCCGGCGGCGCCTACGCCTTCACCCGCGTCCGCCCTGACTTCCGGGCGCGCACGCGGGTCGAGCGGCTGGTGATGGCGATCCTGCTGGTCGCGTCGCTGCTGGCGATCGTCACCACGCTGGGCATCGTCGCCTCACTGCTGTGGGAAAGCTTCCGCTTCTTCTCAATGGTGAATCCGCTCGACTTCCTCTTCGGCCTCAAATGGAGCCCGCAGTCGGCTGCACTGGGCTATGGCAATGAAGATGCGTTCGGCGCGGTGCCGCTCTTCTGGGGCACCATCTTCATCGGCGCGATCATCGCCATGATCGTCGCCATCCCGCTCGGCCTGATGAGCGCCATCTACCTGACGCAATATGCGACGCCGACCGTGCGCAAGTGGATGAAGCCGATCCTGGAAGTGCTCGCCGGCGTGCCCACGGTCGTCTACGGCTATTTCGCCGCGCTGACGGTCGCCCCGGCGCTGCGCGACCTGGCAGTGTCGGTCGGCATCCATGGCGCGTCATCGGAAAGCGCACTGGCCGCCGGCCTCGTCATGGGCGTGATGATCATTCCCTTCGTCTCCTCCATGGCCGACGACAGCATCGCCGCCGTGCCGCAATCGATGCGCGACGGCAGCCTGGCGATGGGTGCGACCACCAGCGAGACGATCACCCGTGTCCTCATCCCCGCCGCCCTGCCCGGCGTCGTCGGCGGCGTGCTGCTGGCCGTCAGCCGCGCCATCGGCGAGACGATGATCGTGGTGATGGCGGCTGGCCTGGCGGCGAACCTGACGCTCAACCCCTTCGCCAGCGTGACCACCGTGACGACCCAGATCGTCCAGTTGCTGACCGGCGACCAGGAGTTCGACAGCGCCAAGACGCTGGCCGCCTTCGCCCTGGGCCTGGTGCTGTTCATCGTCACCCTGCTGCTCAACATCGTGGCCCTGCGGGTCGTGAAGAAATATCGCGAGGCTTACGAATGAGCCTGCTCTCGAAAGCCATCTCCGACCCGGAGGCCCTGATGACCCGTCCTACCCGCCTCCCCACTGACTGGAAGTCGGACGTGATGCGCAAGCGGATCGCCCGGCGCTACGCCGCCGAGCGCCGCTTCCGCCTGCTGGGCCTGGGCGCGGTCGCGCTGAGCGCCGCCTTCCTCGCCTTCCTGCTCTTCACCATGATGGGTAACGGCGTGCGCGGCTTCACCCGGACCGAGATCGCGCTGACGGTCGATTTCCCGGCATCCCCGCTGCTGCTGGACCCCGCCGCCATCACCGACGAGGCCCTGGCCAACGCCAATCTGCCGATGGTGACGGGCGCGGTTGCGAAGAAGGTGCTGGGTGGCGACGCCGACGCCTTGCTGTCGCCGACCGCATGGATCAGCATTCGCAACGCGATCAAGGCCGATCCCAAGATATTGAGCCGCAAGGAGACCATCCGCGTCCCCGCCTCCACCGCGATCGATCTCGCCGCCAAGAGCAAGGGATCGCCCGAAGCCGAAGCCGCCGTCGCGCGCCTGAAGCAGCGGGGCGTCCTGTCCACCGGCTTCAACTGGAGCTTCCTCTCGGCTAGCGACGGCACCGATCCGACCCAGGTCGGCATCTGGGGCGCGTTCAAGGGTTCGCTGCTCACCATGCTCGTCACTCTGGTGCTGAGCTTCCCGGTGGGCGTGGCGACCGCCCTCTATCTTGAGGAATATGCGCCCAAGACCTGGTGGACCGACATTATCGAGGTGTCGATCAACAATCTCGCCGCCGTGCCCTCCATCATCTTCGGCCTGCTCGGCCTGTCGATCTTCCTCAATTTCCTGCACCTGCCGCGATCGGCGGCCGTCGTGGGCGGCATGACGCTGGCGCTGATGACCATGCCGGTCATCGTCATCGCCGGCCGCAACGCGATCAAGTCGGTACCGCCCAGCATCCGCGACGCCGCGCTCGGCATCGGCGCCAGCCCGGTCCAGGTGGTGTTCCAGCATGTCCTGCCGCTCGCCTTGCCCGGCATCCTCACCGGCACGATCATCGGCATGGCCCGCGCCCTGGGCGAAACCGCGCCGCTGCTGATGATCGGGATGCGCGCCTTCATCGCCACACCGCCCGGCGGCATCACCGACCCGGCGACCGTGCTGCCGGTGCAGATCTTCCTCTGGTCGGACGAAGTCTCCAAGGGCTTCGTCGAAAAGACATCGGCGGCGATCATCGTGCTGCTCATCTTCCTGCTCGCGATGAACGGCCTCGCCATCTACCTGCGCAACAAGTTTGAAAAACGGTGGTAAACAGCCCCATGACCGAAGAACAGCAAAGCCTGATCGTGGAAAACCCAAAGATGACGGCGCGTGACGTCAAGGTCTTCTACGGCCCCAAACAGGCGATCAAGGGCGTGTCGATAGACGTCGACATGGACAATGTCACCGCCTTCATCGGCCCGTCGGGCTGCGGCAAGTCGACCTTCCTGCGCACACTCAACCGCATGAACGACACGGTCGCCAGCGCCCGCGTCGAGGGCACGATCACGCTCGACGGCGAGGATATCTATGCCGCGTCGATGGACGTGGTGCAGCTGCGCGCGCGCGTCGGCATGGTGTTCCAGAAGCCCAATCCCTTCCCCAAGTCGATCTACGAGAATATCGCCTACGGCCCGCGCATCCACGGCCTGGCCGCGTCGAAGGCCGACATGGACGTGATCGTCGAGAAGTCGCTGCGCCGCGCCGGCCTGTGGGACGAGGTGAAGGACCGGCTGCATGACAGCGGCACCGCCCTGTCGGGCGGCCAGCAGCAGCGCCTGTGCATCGGCCGCGCCATCGCGGTGGAGCCCGAAGTCATCCTGATGGACGAACCTTGCTCGGCGCTCGACCCGATCGCCACCGCCAAGATCGAGGAACTGATTCACGAACTGCGAGGCCGATATGGCATCGTCATCGTCACCCACAATATGCAGCAGGCCGCGCGCGTGTCGCAGCGGACGGCCTTCTTCCATCTGGGCGAGCTGGTCGAATATGGCGTAACATCCGACATCTTCACCAATCCGCGGCAGGAGCGGACCAAGGACTATATTACCGGGCGTTATGGCTGATTTTTGGGGCTGGCCCGGGCGGAGAGAAGAACATGGCTGAACATACGATCAAGGCATTCGATGAGGAGATCGACCGGCTGCGCGGCCTGATCGCCGAAATGGGCGGTCGCGCCGAGGCGGCGATCGAGAATGCGATGCTGGCCCTGCAACGCCAGGACAAGGCGCTCGCCGCCGACGTGGTCGCGGACGACAAGCGCATCGACGCGATCGAGGCGGAGGTGGAGAAGCTGGTGGTGGAGGTCATCGCGCTGCGGGCGCCGATGGCCAACGACCTGCGCGACGTGATCGCCGCGTTGAAGATCGTCGGCGTGGTCGAACGGATCGGCGACTATGCCAAGAATATCGCCAAGCGCGTGCCCCTGATCGCCGTCAACAAGCGCACGCTGGAGCCGATGTCGCTTCTCCCTTCCATGGGCCAGGTCGCCGGCGAAATGGTGCATGATGTGCTCAACGCCTTCGCCGCGCGCGACGCCGACCTGGCCCTTGCTGTGATCGAGCGCGATACGGTGGTGGATGATTTCTACAACAGCGTCTTCCGCACGCTGGTGACCTTCATGGTCGAAAATCCCAAGACGATCAGCGAATGCGCGCATCTGCTGTTCATCGCCAAGAATATCGAACGTATCGGCGACCATGCGACCAATGTCGCGGAGATGGTCTATTACGCCGCGACCGGCCAGACCCTGCCGGATCGCGAGCGCGGCGCCGACATCCAGCCGGAGGACTGAAGTCATGGCGCGAGCGAAGATGCTGCTGGTCGAGGATGACGCGGCGCTGGCCGAACTGCTCATCTGGCATTTCAAGCGCGAGGATTTCGACGTCGCCCATACGGTCGACGGCGAGGAAGCGCTGCTGATGGCGCAGGAAAATGTGCCCGACATCGTGTTGCTCGACTGGATGGTCGAAAGCTTGTCGGGGATCGAAGTCTGCCGCCGCCTGCGCCGCATGAACGGCACCGCCAACATCCCGATCATCATGCTCACCGCGCGCGGCGAGGAAGAGGATCGGGTGCGCGGCCTGGAAACCGGCGCGGACGATTATGTAACCAAGCCCTTCTCCCCCCGCGAGCTGGTGGCGCGCGTGGGTGCGGTGCTGCGCCGCGTGCGCCCCGCACTGGCCGGCGAGACGCTGAGCTTTGCGGACGTGGAAATGGACACGGTCGGCCACAAGGTCCGCCGCGGTGGTCAAGTCATCCCCCTTGGTCCCACCGAGTTCCGCCTGCTCAAGCATTTTCTGGAGCATCCCGGCTGGGTCTTCTCACGCGAGCGGCTGCTCGACAGCGTATGGGGTCAGGATAGCGACATCGAGCTGCGCACCGTCGACGTCCATATCCGCCGCCTGCGCAAGGCGATCAACGCGGATGGGCAGTATCAGGACATCATCCGCACCGTGCGTTCGGCGGGCTATGCACTGGATACCGAGGGGATGGCGTGACACGCCTCCCCGCAATAGCGGGTTAAGCGAAGACCTTCCTCAGGGGCGTTCTGAGGCGGCTCATCAGGAAAGGGCTGGCGGATCGCACCGCCAGCCCTTCATCGTCTCATCTGCCAGTGCAATTTATGCCAAGGTTCGATGAGATTGACTCATCAACCCTTGGTCAAGCCCGAGCGACGCTTGGGCGAAACCCGCTTGTGATCAGTCGAAGACCGAGCACGACGGTATTAATCGGTAAGCGCGGCTGGGACTTTCCCGCCATTCTTGGCCAGTTCGCGCATCACGGCCTTGTGGAGCCAGATATTCATCTCCGCGCTTCCATCAAGCGCGCCGGTATAGCCCAGTTCCGTGGCCAGTTCCTTGCGGTTGTCCAGGCTCGAATCAATGCCAAGCAATTTCATCAGATCTACGATCGAGCTTCTCCAGTTCAGCGTGCTCCCGCTATTGGCGGCCGTCTCGCTCAGGATCTTTTCCACATCGACTTCGTCGATCGCGACAGACGCGGCCGGGGTAGCCGGGGCGGCGGCTGGCGGCGCAGTGGGAGCCGGGGCCGCAGCAGGGGCAGCCTCCTTCTTCTTGCCGAAAATTGCATCCTTGATCTTGCCGAAAATGCTCATGGGCTACTCCTTCCTAAGATCGCCCGCCGCCTGAAGCCATTTATCGACTCACAAGCGGTGATGCGATCCGGCCAATGTGTAAAGTAATCGCGTCGTTATCGCGACTCATGCTATTTCACCGGGCCGGTTTGTCGGTGGAGAAGGACTGGGAGATATCATGGATATTCAGGCGATGATCGGTCAGGGCGGCGGCATCGACGCGATTGCAAGCCAGTTGGGTATTCCCGCCAATGTGGCGCAATCGGGCGTAGAGGCATTGCTGCCCGCCATACTCGGCGGTTTCAAGCGATCGGCACAGGATCAGCCGGCGGGTCTCGACGGCCTTTTGGGCATGATCGGCGGCCTGGGCGGCGGCGGTCTGTTCGAAAATGTGGTCGGCGCGCAGCCGACCGCGGTGGATTCAGGCAACGCGCTGCTGGGTGAGATGTTCGGGTCCAAGGAGGGATCGATAGCCGTAGCGCAGCACGCTTCGGCGGCTAGCGGCATCGACACATCCATCCTGAAGCAGATGTTGCCGATCGTGGCGATGCTGGTGGCGGGCGCGATGGCCAAACAGGCCGGTGGCGCGGCAGCGGGTGGTGCTGCTGGCGGCGGTCTCGGTGGCCTGCTCGGCGGATTGCTTGGAGGCGGTGGCCTTGGCGGCATGTTGGGCGGAAAGCCCGGCAACGCGGCTCAGGTGCCCGCCGGTGGCGGCATCGGCGAACTGGGTTCGATGCTGGACCTCAATGGCGACGGCAATCCGCTCGACGATATTCTGGGCATGGCCCGGAAATTCACCACACGCTGACCACCGGCGTCGGCGCGCCACGGCGTTGGTCCCGATCCGAAATGGCGGGTGGAGGAGCATGTCCCCTCCACCCTTTTCACTCAAAACATTTTCAAGCCGATCCTATGGCCGACGGCCTGGGCAATGCCCAGCCAATCGTCAGGCAGTCCGGCCCTTGACGATCCTGTAGATCCACAAAAGGATCACGGCGCCCGCGGTCGCCAACAGGATGTTGACGATATTGCCGCCGCCTATGCCGATCTTGGAGCCGATGAAGCCCCCCAGCAAGCCGCCAACGATGCCAATCAATATCGTCACGATGATCCCGCCGGGATCCTTTCCGGGCATGATCCACTTCGCAAGGGCGCCGGCGATCAGGCCAACGACAATCCAGCCGATAATCCCATATTCCATTCCTGTTCTCCTGCTTGCGACGCCCATCATTCTTCCGACAATCAAGACCCGCCAATGGGCAAGGGCGGTTCCTTTCCTCCATCGGACGCACCCGATGAAATTGCGCGCATACGCCGCCAGATTCGGCGCAGCAGTAGCAGGACGGCAATGGCTGCGACGGCCAGGAACAGCGCGATGATGATCGCCATTGCCGGGTTGTAGAGCGCGAGCAGCAACAGCGTGCCTGTCGCGCCATCCTCCACGACAGACATGGCGACATTGCTCACAGGTTCAGGGCTGGTGTTAACGACGGCGCGCGTGCCCGCCTTGGCGCCATGGGTCAGCAGCGCCGCGCTGCCGCCCAGCAACAGACTGACAATCTGCCAAGCCTGATCCTGCGGGTCGACGATCGCCATGGCGAGCAGAGCACCGCCTACAGGGCGAACCAGGGTGTGGACGCCGTCCCACAGGGAATCCAGCCACATTATCTTGTCCGCAAAGAATTCGGCGACCAAGCCGACCGCAGCCACGCCGATCACCCAGGGGTTGGCGAGGATGGCAAGGCCATGGAGATGGTCGGGCAGTGCAATCCAGCCGGTTCGCATGGCCAGGCCCGTAGCGAATATACAGAGATATAGCCGCCAGCCAGCCAGAAGGCTGACACTGCTTGCCAGTCCAATAAGCGACAGCGCGTCTATACCCGCCTCCCCTGACTTGACGCATCCTAACCCCTTTTACGAAATTCTCCCAGAAGATTTACGAACTTCTATCAGAAGCGGAGCAATGTTGCATGTTATAGCCATAACGAAAACGCTCCAGCCGCGGGGCCGGAGCGTTTTCACCCATGGCAGAGCCTGGATCAGGTCAAGCGATCAGGCCGCGCGGCGGGCCTTGTTCAGCTTCTTCATCAGCATGTCGCGCTTCAGCCGCGAGAGGTGGTCGATGAAGAGGATCCCCTCCAGATGGTCCATCTCATGCTGGAGGCAGGTGGCAAGCAGGCCTTCGAGCTGCTCCTCATGGATGCGGCCTTCGCGGTCCATCCAGCTGGCACGGATCAGCGCGGGGCGCTCCACCTCGGCGAACTGGTCGGGGACCGACAGGCAGCCCTCATTATAGACCGACAGTTCGTCGGAGCCCTTGAGAATCTGTGGGTTGATGAAGACCATCGGTTTCCTGACCGGCGGCGCGCCTTCGTCATCCGATTCCGGTTCCTGAAGGTCGATCACCAGCACCCGCTTGGGCACGCCGACCTGGATCGCGGCAAGACCGATGCCAGGAGCGTCATACATCGTTTCGAACATATCGTCGATCAACCGCTGGAGATCATCGTCGATCGCCTCGACCGGGGTCGAAATGGTACGCAGGCGCGGATCGGGCGCCTCAAGGATCGGAAGAATTGCCATGTGCCGAACATAGATGGAACAGGGCGAAATATCAAGCGAGGCGGCGCGCGATTCCCGTTTGGAAAGGCCCGCTAGCGGTCCGATTCTGACATTTGCATCCCTATCGGCAAAGGGGTGTGCAAATGTCAGAATCTTTTCGAACCACTAGCAA
Organism: Sphingobium sp. WR1; assembly: GCF_059693745.1. Classification (NCBI taxonomy): domain Bacteria; kingdom Pseudomonadati; phylum Pseudomonadota; class Alphaproteobacteria; order Sphingomonadales; family Sphingobiaceae; genus Sphingobium; species Sphingobium sp. WR1. Next base: position 106,490 of record NZ_JCATID010000018.1, read on the forward strand.
CTTTATGATTCTAGCGGATTTTGGGATTTTGACATTAGCGTCCGTGCCATCCGGCTGGCGGGACGCAAATGTCAAAATCAATCCACTAGCCCACCGGCCGCCGCGCGCGCAGCGCCTGGGCCAGCGTGCCTTCATCCAGATAGTCCAGTTCGCCGCCGACCGGCACGCCATGCGCCAGCTGGGTGAGGCGGACGGGAAAGCGCTCCAGCCGCTCGGCGAGATAATGAGCGGTGGTCTGCCCCTCCAGCGTGGCGTTCATCGCCAGCACCACCTCGTCGATGCCGCCTTGCTCCAGCCGCGCGACGAGCGCGTCGATGGTGAGGTCTTCGGGCCGCACCCCCTCCAGCGCGGACAGCCGCCCGCCCAGCACATGGAAACGGCCGGGGAAGAGGCGCGACTTGTCGAGCGCCCAAAGGTCCGGCACATCCTCCACCACGCACAGCGCGCGTGGATCGCGGCGCGGATCGGCGCAGATGCCGCAGGGATCGGCCGTGTCGATATTGCCGCAGATGTGACAGGTGACGAGCCGGTCGTTCACCGCCTCCAGCGCGCGCAGCAGCGGCTCCAACGCACCTTCGCGTCGCTTGAGCAGATGCAGCACCGCCCGCCGCGCCGAACGGGGGCCAAGGCCGGGCAGGCGGGACAGCGCTTGCGTGAGCGCTTCAATCTCTGGGGAAGCCATAAGGCGAGATAAAGTGTTGCAACTGGCGTAGACAAGGGCTTTGAGATCGCAACATGCGTATTATCTACATGGGCACACCCGATTTCGCCGTTCCGGCGCTCGATGCGCTGGTGAAGGCGGGTCACGATGTCGCCGCCGTCTACAGCCAGCCGCCCCGCCCCGCCGGTCGCGGCAAGGGGTTGCGCCCTTCCCCCGTCCATGTTCGCGCCGAAGAACTGGGCATGGAGGTGCGCACGCCGGTGTCGCTGAAGGACGCGCAGGTGCAATCCGCCTTTGCCGCTCTCGACGCCGATGTCGCGGTGGTCGCCGCTTATGGGCTGATCCTGCCGCGCGCCGTGCTCGATGCGCCGCGCCATGGCTGCATGAACATCCATGCCTCGCTGCTGCCGCGCTGGCGCGGCGCGGCGCCGATCCAGCGGGCGATCCTGTCGGGCGACAATGTGACGGGGGTGACGATCATGGACATGGAAGCGGGCCTGGACACCGGGCCGATGCGCGCCAAGCATGTCACCCCGATCGAGGACAAGACCGCCGGCGCGCTGACCGCCGAACTGGCGCAGGCAGGCGCGGAGCTGATGGTCGAGGTGCTGGACGACATTTCGCTCCATCCGCCCATGGCCCAGCCCGAGGAAGGCGTCACCTATGCCGCCAAGATCGACAAGGCCGAATCGCGGATCGACTTCACCAGGGACGCGCATCAGGTCGAACGGCAGGTGCGCGCCTTCAATCCCTTCCCCGGCGCCTTCTTCGAATATCGCGGGGAGCGGTTCCGCATCCTTGCGGCGCATATCGAGCATCATGGCGGGACGCCGGGCGAATTGCTTGATGACAGCCTGCTGATCGGATGCGGCCATGACGCGATCCGCCCGACCCTGATCCAGCGCGCGGGCAAGGGCGCGATGACGCCGGGCGAATTGCTGCGCGGTTACGAGATGTTGGCGGGGAGCCGCGTGGATGGATGAGCACGACATCCGTTCGCTTCGAGCGTGTCGAGAAGCGGATAGCAAACGAACGGCGTTTGAATTGTGACCCGCTTCGCTTTCACCGTCGAATTTGACGGGCGCCCGTTCATGGGCTGGCAGCGCCAGGCCCATGGGCCGAGCGTGCAGCAGACGATCGAGGATGCGATCTTCGCCGTCACCGGCGAACGCGCGGTCATCCATGCGGCCGGACGCACCGACGCGGGGGTCCATGGCATTGCCATGCGCGCCCATGCGGAGATCGAAAAGAGGATCGCGCCCTTCCGCCTGATGGAGGCGATCAATGCGAGGATGCGGCCTGATCCGGTGGCGATCCTGGCGTGCGATACGGTCGCGGACGATTGGCACGCGCGCTTTTCCTGTATCGGGCGATCCTATGTCTATCGCATCATCAATCGCCGCGCGCCGCTGACGTTCGAGAGCGGGCTGGTGTGGCGCGTAGTGCAGCCGCTCGATGCCGACGCGATGCACGATGCCGCGCAGATATTGGTTGGGCGGCATGACTTCACCACCTTCCGCTCCGCGCATTGCCAGGCGGAAAGCCCGGTCAAGTCGCTCGACCGGCTGGACGTGGAGCGGGACGGCGATCGCATCGCCATCCATGCGGCGGCGCGATCCTTCCTGCACCATCAGGTGCGATCGATGGTCGGGTGCCTGACGATGGTCGGCATGGGGCGTTGGAGCGCGGACGATCTGCGCGCCGCGCTGGAGGCGAGGGACCGGGCGGCGCTGGGCCTCAATGCGCCGTCGGACGGGCTGTATTTCGTGCGGGCGACCTACCCCGAGGACAGCGCCAGCGGCGACAATTTTCAGACGCTGGTTTTGAAGGGGGTGAAGTCGGTGCCCTTATCGTAGATGTCCAGCCCCTCGCGCCGCTTGACGAAGCCGACCACGGCATAGGTGACGGGGGTGAGAACGGCTTCCCAGCCGACCTTCATCGCCCAGTTGGTGATCATCACGGTCAGCACCTGGGCATTGGTCCAGTCGCCATAGAAAGCGAGCGGGTAGAAAAGCAGGCTGTCCACCCCCTGCCCCACTACCGTCGATCCGATGGTGCGCATCCACAGATGCCGGCCGTCGGTCAGCAGCTTCATCTTGGCGAGAACGAAGCTGTTGGCGAATTCGCCCGCCCAAAAGGCGCAGAGCGACGCGAAGACGATGCGCCAGGTGCTGCCGAACACCGCCTCATAGGCTTTCTGGTCGGGCCAGCCGTCGGCGGGCGGCAGGGCAACTACGACCCAGCTCATCAGCGCCATGAACAGCATCGCGGCAAAGCCCGCCCAGACGCAGCGGCGCGCGCGGGCATAGCCATAGACTTCGGTCAGCACATCGCCCAGCACATAGCCGAGCGGGAAGAAGAGGATGCCCGCGCCGAAGGTGAAACCGCCCAGCGTCGACAGCTTGGCCGCGCCGATCAGGTTGGACAGCAGCAATATGGCGACGAAGGCCGCCATGAAGAAGTCGTAATAACGCAGCGGGCGCGCGCCCAGCGCCCCGGCGTCGACCTTGTAAACCGCCCCCTCGTTCATGGCGACATGCTTATCGCCTGGCCGGGTGATTGCAAGCGCCCCTGTTGCAACCCGCCCGGTCGCCCGCTATCGCGGCAGGCGCACGGCCCCGTAGCTCAGTTGGATAGAGCATTCGCCTTCTAAGCGAATGGTCAGAGGTTCGAGTCCTCTCGGGGTCGCCATCTGTTTGTCGGTGGCGTCGGGAACGGGCAATTTGAGATTCGCGGCACGGCATCCGACCGCTTCGCTGAGAGGGCCGCCATCGCGATTCGACCGATCGAATCCTTGGCAGGAAGACCGGTTCCCTGCCGCCGCCGGCGACCAGCGGCCGGAGCCGTCCGCATCGTCATGCCACTGCAAGATCATCGTCACTCTACCGCCATCGAACTGCGACATAGCTGTCATGCACTGGCTTTAGCTGCCGCCCCAATCGGTTGAAGGGTCGACCGAAAATCAGGGGAACATCCATGATCTGCAAGAACCAGTTGCGCTGGGGCGCAACGCTCGTCGCCTTGTGCGCGGCAATGACCGTTCCGGCCTATGCGGCTGAAGAAGACGCGGCTGCGAACGCTGCAGCGGCGGCCGAAAATGGCGACGACGAGATATTGGTGACGGGCCGCCTCGGCACCACCGCGCAGAAAAAAATCGACGCCAGCTATTCCATCTCCACCATCAAGGACGAGGATCTGCGCGCCCGCGCAATCGACAATCTCGCCAATGCCCTGCAGACCATTCCGGGCGTCTGGGCCGACGATTCCGCCGGCGTCACCGCCAACAACACCCGCGTCCGCGGCATTCCCCGCGGCGGCTATGAATCGCTGGCCGTCTATGAGGATGGGCTGCCGATCCAGCATGATCCGGGCATCAACTGGATCAATGTCGACCAGTTCCTGCGCCTGGACGAGACCTATGCCACGATCGAGGCCGTGCGCGGCGGCCCTTCCTCCATCTTCGCGGCCAATGCGCCCGGCGGCCTCATCAACTTCATCCCGCGTGAGGGCACGGCGGAGCTGAGCGGCCTCGTCAAGCTGACGACCGCCGACTATGGCCAGCTGCGCGGCGATGTCTGGATCGGCGGTCCGATCGGCCACGACGGCTGGCGCTTCTCGGTCGGCGGCTATTACAACAAGGATCAGGGCGTACGCGACCCCGGTCCGACCGCCAATGAAGGCGGGCAGGCGCGACTGCTCATTTCCAAGGAATTTGCCCGCGGCCACCTGTCCTTCGGCGTCAAATATATGGAAGACAACAACTTCTTCTTCGACGCCATTCCACTGCTGCGGCGGGAGGACGGCAAGATCGTCCCGCTGCCCGGCTTCAACGGCCATGACGATACGCTGACCGGCATTCAGGACGGCAATGTCCTGATCAAGACGCCGGACGGCATTCGCGATGCCGATTTCAACCTGTTCAACCAGTCGAGCGACCTGCAATTCACCATCAAGGGCGATGTGCAGTTGGACGACGCGACGACGCTGAAGGGCGGCTTCCGCTATCGCGACTCCCACACCAACCGCAATGCGCGCGGCCTCAACAGCCTGTCCACGCAGAGCGCCTATGTCACCAGCACCATGCGCAACGACGCGCGGAACGCCTTCGGGTCGAGCGACCTGCGCTTCGTCTATAATGACGATGGCACCGCCTATCCGGCGAACGCCAACGGCAACGGCCTGATCGGGGTCAACACCTTCCAGTCAATCCAGAATCCGATTTCGGAATCGGTCGCCATGCTGGAACTCGGCCATGTCTTCGAAACCGGCCTTGGCCGTCATGACGTGAAGATCGGCGCCTATGGCACCAGCGCGGATTGGGCGCATGACCGCAATGACGGCGTCGGCATCACCGAGGTCACGGACAATGCTCGGCTGCTCGATCTGGTCGCGGTGAATGCCGCCGGACAGGTGGTCGGCCGCGTCACCGACAACGGCATCTCCCGTTATGAATCGCGCTTCGCCCATGCGGTGGGCGGCTATGAAGACGTGGCCTTCTATATCGCCGACGAATGGCAGGTAACGCCGCAGCTGCGCATCGACGGCGGCTTCCGCTGGGAAAAAATCTGGATCCACGGGGTCAGCGAACGGGTCGCCAGCTATAATCTGGGCGACCGCACCACCTTGGCTGACGACAATGTCCTCTACGGCTCGGGCGTCTTCAACCATTTCGACGAGAGTTTCGACGACCATAGCTATACGGTCGGCGTCAACTGGCAGTTCATGCCGCAGGCCGGCATCTTCGCCCGTTACACCAACAGCTATCGCCTGCCCCAGATCGGCCAGTATCGCGACAGCTCCCTGCCGACGGACGTCCGCAGCCAGTCCATCGAGCAGGCCGAAGGTGGCATCAAGTTCCAGAATCGCTGGGGCAGCCTCTATGCCACCGTCTTCTACAACAGCTTCAAGGACGTGCAGTTCACCAACACCTTCCTCGACCCCCAGCAGGGCACGCGGCAGGAGGTGAATTATGGCGACGTACGCACCATCGGCGTCGAGCTGGAGGCTAATGTCCGCCCGGCCAGCTTCTTCGAACTGTCCGGCACCGCGACCTTCCAAGACCCCAAGTTCAAAAATTATACCTACAACACGCTGGTGAACGAACAGCTGGTGTCGACATCCTTCGATGACAACCGGCCCAGCTCCATGCCCAAGGTGATGTTCAGCATCCGTCCACAGCTGCGCCTGCTGGGCGACCGGCTGCGCCTGCTGGGCGAATGGCGGCATGAAGGCAACAAGTTCAACGACGACGCCAATGTCGTGCGCCTGCCCGCCTTCGATGTGCTCAACGCCAGCATCCAGTTCGACGTGACGCCCAATGTCACCGTGTCGGTCAAGGGCAACAATCTGAACAACTCGCTCGGCCTTGGCCAGGGCGGCGGCGGACAGGCGATCCCGGGCCAATATGACGGCAACGTCATCCTGGCGCGTCCGATCTTCGGCCGTAATTTCCAGGGTTCGCTGCTCTTCCGCTTCTGACCCTGACCGGCCGGGCGATCTGTCGCCCGGCCTTCGTTTTCCAGAAAAGAGACTCGCCGATGACGCCGCTTCTGTTCGCCATGCTTCAGGCCGCCACGCCTGCGCCCGCCGCCCCGCCGGTCAGGATGAACGACATCAGCGCCATCGGCACCCATAACAGCTACAAGCTCGCCATGCCGGCCGAAACGATGGCGAAAGTGCGCGCCGTCGACCCGCGCATGGCGGACGCGCTGGACTATGCGCATCGGCCGCTGGTCGAGCAGCTCGATCATGGCGCGCGCCAGCTGGAAATCGACGTCAATTACGACCCGAAGGGCGGCCATTATGCCGCGGGGTCGACCGATCCGAAGCTCCGACAACCCGGCTTCAAGGTGCTGCACATCCCAGGCATCGACAATGGCAGCAGCTGTGTGCTGCTCACCCAATGCCTCCGCACTATCAGGGCCTGGTCGGATGCCCATCCGGGCCACATCCCGATCCTGCTGATGTTCAATGCCAAGGATGAACGGAATGCGGCGCGCGGCGGCATCGATGCGCTGCCCTATGACGAAGCCGCCTATGACGCGCTGGACGCCGAAATCCGGTCCGTTCTTCCGCCCGAAAAGCTGATCGTGCCCGACGATGTGCAGGGCCGCTATCCGACGTTGCGCGACGCTGTGCTAGCGAACAACTGGCCGACGCTGGACAAGGCGCGCGGGCGCTTCATCTTCGCCCTGGACGAGCCGCCGGCGAAAGTCGCCGTCTATCGCGGCGCGCGCAAGTCGCTGGAGGGCCGCGTCTTCTTCATCAACACGGACGAGGCTTCCCCCGCCGCCGCCTATCTGACGCTCAACGATCCGATCCGCGACCGGGACCGGATCGCACGCGACGTCGCCGCGGGCTATCTCGTCCGCACCCGCGCCGACGCCAATACGGTGGAGGCGCGGGCCAACGACACCCGTCCCCGCGACGCGGCGCTGGCGAGCGGCGCCCAATATGTCTCGACCGACTATCTATGGCCGGACGCGCGTCTGGCCGGCGGCTACCATGTTGCCGTAGACCCGACGGCCCCTGCCCGATGCAATCCCGTTCGCAAGCCGGTGGCCTGCGTCGATCGGGATTTGGAGAAACGCCCATAAGTCGTTTCAGGATGATTTCGTGACGAGATCGGGCCTTTATTGCGGCACGGCCAGCGCCGAGGCCGCACGCCCCACAATCGGGGCCGTGCGCGGCGGGGCAGTCAACAAATCAGCTCCGCGATCCTCATGTGAAAAAGGCCGCGTTTTGCGCGGCCTTGAGGAACAGACTGTCGGGCAACGGCATGTTCCACCGTCAGCCATAGAGCAGCATGAACAGCAGGCCGAGGATGGTCAGCAGCAGCGAGAACCAGAGGAAGCCGAAATCGGGCTTGTCGGGATCGCGCATCGGTCAGTCCTGTCTTTCGCAATCGGTGCGTCGTAGCAGCAGATCGTCGGTCACGGTCATGGTGAAGATCGGGTCGGCGTCCGCCGGCACTTCGGCGATGGCGTCGACGAAGGCGGCGCGGGTCTGCGGATCGTCATAGACCATTTTCCGGTCGAACGCGGCGCGCCATGTCGCCTCGTCGGGCCATTCGGCATAGCCGACGAAACGGCCGTCGGCGTCGCGATGGAGGCGGGAGCCGTAGCTGCCATATTTTTCCCGGATGAGGTCGGTGCCGCGCCGCCAGGCGGCGCGAAACTGTTCCTCCTTGCCCGGATGGACCCGCCACCAATAGACCGCGACGAACATCGGCTCTCTCCTTTCAAACAGAGAATGAGCCGCATCGGGCGCCGGTTCCAGCGGTGTCGTGCTGGAGGACCGGCGCCGCTACATCAGAGAATCGTCTGGCCGGTCTTGGCCCAGTCGGCGGCGAAGCCTTCGAGGCCCTTGTCGGTCAGCACATGCCTGGACAGCATCTTGATGACGGACGGCGGGGCGGTGATGACGTCGGCGCCGATCTTTGCGCAATCGAGGACATGGATGGGGTGGCGCAGCGATGCGGCCAGAATCTCGGTCTTGAAGGCGTAATTGTCGTAGATCAGGCGGATATCCTCGATCAGCGCGAGGCCGTCGAAGCCATTATCGTCATGACGGCCGACGAAGGGCGAGACGAAGCTGGCGCCGGCCTTGGCGGCGAGCAGCGCCTGGTTGGCCGAGAAGCACAGGGTCACATTGACCAGCGCGCCATCGTCAGTCAGCGCCTTGCAGGTCTTGAGGCCGTCGATCGTCAGCGGCACCTTGATGCAGACATTGTCCGCGATCTTTCGCAGGACGGCCGCTTCCTTCATCATCGTTTCATGGTCGAGCGCGACCACTTCGGCCGAGACGGGGCCGTCCACGATACCGCAGATTTCCTCCACGACTTCCACGAACTTGCGGCCCGACTTGTGGATCAGCGTAGGGTTGGTGGTGACACCGTCCAGCAGGCCGGTGGCGGCCAGTTCGCGGATTTCGGCGGTGTCGGCGGTGTCGACGAAGAATTTCATGGGTCTACTCCGGGGATAGGCGAATCGCGCCCCTTTAGCGGCTGGCGACCGGATTCGCCATCTTCGGCGCAGACAATTGCCAGCGGGCAGCTTCGCGATTAAGCCGCAGGCACCTTTCCAAAGGACCAACCATGAAGCGTGCCGTCCAACTGCTGACGATAATTTTCGCCACGGGCAGCGCATCGCCGACATGGGCGGCGACCGAAGAAAGCCAGGCCTGGATCACCGAGCAGGTCACGATCCGCGCGGGGCAGGACGATATCCTGTCGATCGATTCGAGCCAGCGCGCTCGATCCGACGGCAAGAGCGGCGGCGAGCAATTCCTTGCGCGCGTCGGCATCGACCATCGGCTCACGCCCGCGGTGCAGGTGGGCGGGGGCATCGCCTATCTGAAGAGCGAGGTCGACCAGGAGATGCGCCTGTTTCAGCAATTGACCCTCACCAAGGGCATATGGACCGGCCGGACCCGGATCGAGCAGCGCTTCTTCGACAATGCCGACGAAGCGAGCTGGCGGCTGCGCCAGCGGGTGCAGGCAGCGGTGCCGGTCGACGCAGCGAAGACATGGACGGTCATCGCGGCGGCGGAATTTTTTTTCCACCTCAACCGCGCGCGGCCGAGCGACAAGACCGGCCTGGCGATGATGCGGCACCAGATCGGAATCCGGCATCCGATCGCCAGGGCGCTGGACGCGCAACTCCTCTACATGCGGCAGCAAAATTTCCGCGACGGGCGACCGGATGTCGTGTCGCATATCCCCTGGCTGACATTGAGCTGGCGACTCTGACCGCCCGTTGATCGAGCCATTGCGCCGCGCGTCCAGCGCTTTAAGGACAAAGGCCATGTCTTCGCGCGCCCGTGTCCTGATCCTGAACGCCGCCCTTGGTCCGCTCGACTATCGCGTGCCGCACGGAATGCGCGTGCAGCCCGGCAGCATCGTCGTCGCGCCGCTGGGGCCGCGCCAGCTGATCGGCGTGGTGTGGGAAGAGGACAGCTTCCCCGATATCGAGACGGTGGGCGACAACCGGCTGCGCAACCTGCTGGAGGTGGTGGACGCGCCGCCTTTGCCTGAGCCGCTGCGGCGGCTGATCGAATGGACGGCGGACTATTATCTCAGCCCCCCCGCCGCGGTGCTGCGCATGGCGCTGTCCTCCATGGCGGCGCTGGAGGGCGCGCGGACGGTGATCGAATACAAGGGCACCGGCGCCGTGCCCGACCGGATGACCGAGCAGCGCGCGCAAGCCCTTGAAAGGATCGGCGAGCGGCAGGGGCTGATCCGCGAGCTGGCGATGATCGGCGGGGTGAGCGACGCGGTGATCCGCGGCCTGATCAAGCAGGATATTTTCGAGGCGGTGGAGGTGAGCGTCGACACCCCCTTCCCCATGCCCGATCCCGACCATGCCCCGCCCGCCCTGTCGGAGGCGCAATCCGCCGCCGCAGCGCAGATGGCCGATGCGGTGCGTGCGCATGACTTCGCGCCCTTCCTGCTCGACGGCGTCACCGGATCGGGCAAGACCGAGGTCTATTTCGAGGCGATCGCGGCCGCCATCCGCGCCGACCGGCAGACATTGGTGCTGCTGCCCGAAATCGCGCTGACCGAGCCGTTTCTGGAGCGGTTCGAGAAAAGGTTCGGCACGGCGCCGGTCAATTGGCATAGCGGCCTGCGCCAGAGCGAGCGGCGGCGGGCCTGGCGCGCCATCGCCAGCGGCCAGGCGCAGGTGGTGGTTGGCGCGCGGTCGGCGCTGTTCCTGCCCTATCCGAACCTGGGCCTGATCGTCGTGGACGAGGCGCATGAGGCGAGCTTCAAGCAAGAGGATGGCGTCCATTATCATGCCCGCGACGTGGCGGTGATGCGCGGCCTGATCGAGAAATTCCCGGTCGTGCTGGCATCCGCCACCCCCGCGATCGAGACGCGGCATCAGGTGGAGCTTGGCCGCTATGCCGAGATCAAGCTGCCGTCGCGCTATGGCGGGGCGGAAATGCCGCAGATCGAGGGCGTCAACCTGCTGACCGATCCGCCCGAGCGCGGCCGCTGGATCGCCCCGCCTTTGGTGAAAGCGATCGACGAGACGATGGCGAAGGGCGAGCAGAGCCTGCTGTTCCTCAACCGGCGGGGCTATGCGCCGCTGACGCTCTGCCGCCATTGCGGCTATCGCTTCCAATGCCCCAATTGCACCGCCTGGATGGTCGAGCATCGGCTGACCCATCGGCTCGCCTGCCATCATTGCGGCCATGTCATCCCAGCCCCGCGCCGCTGCCCGGAGTGCAAGGAGGAGGATTCGCTGGTCGCCTGCGGTCCCGGCGTCGAGCGCATCGCCGACGAGGTGAAGGCGCTCTGGCCGCAGGCGCGCACCGCCATCGCGACGTCCGATACGCTCAGTTCCCCCGCCCGCGCCGCCGAGTTCGTGAAGTCGGTGGAGGCGGGCGATGTCGACATCATCGTCGGCACCCAGCTCGTCACCAAGGGCTATCATTTCCCCAATCTGACCCTGGTGGGGGTGATCGACGCCGATCTGGGACTGGAAGGCGGCGATTTGCGGGCGGCCGAGCGGACCTTCCAGCAGATCGTGCAGGTGGCGGGGCGCGCCGGGCGCGGGGAAAAGCCGGGCAAGGTCTTCATCCAGACGCGGATGCCCGGCAGCGAGGTCATCAAGGCCCTGATCGACGGCGATACCGAGCGTTTCTACTGGGTCGAGACGGAGAATCGGCGGCGCGCCAACGCCCCGCCCTTCGGCCGCTTCGCCGCGATCATCATCTCCAGCGAGGATGCCGACGAGGCGGCGCAGACCGCGCGGCTGATCGGCAAGTCGGCGCCACTGATCGGAGGGATGCGCGTCTACGGCCCCGCCCCCGCCCCGCTGTCCGTGCTGCGAGGGCGGCATCGTCATCGCCTCTTGATCCATGCCACGCGGCAGGTCGATATACAGGGCGCGATCCGCGAATGGCTGGGCAATCTGGTATGGAAATCGGGGACGCGCGTGGCGGTGGACGTCGACCCCTACAGCTTCATGTGAGGGTCACGGGATGTCGGCGGGCGACACGATGATCACCACGCGCCGATTTTCCCGCCGCCCGTCGACCGAGCCGTTGCTTTCCACCGGCACGCGCGCGCCCATGCCCACGACCCGCATCGCCGACTGCATCATACCACCGGCAACCAGCGCGTCGGCCACAGCCTGCGCCCGCCGCAAGGACAGGGCTTCGTTATAGCTGGCCGTCCCGGTCGAATCGGTATGCCCTTCGACCCGCGCGCCGCGAATGTCGACTTTCACAAGCGCACTCGAAATGCGGCCGATCGCGGTCTTCTGCTCCGGGATCAGCGTGCTGTCATCAAAAGCGAAAAGCAGCCGGTCGGCCATGCCGAACTGCCAGTCCTCGCCCGCCGGCTTGAAACCCTGCTGCTGGAGCGCCGCGACCTGCTGCAGCGTGAAGCCGGCCGGCCGCTGAGGCTGCACCGTCTGGCACGCGGCCAGGGCAAAAATGGATGGCAGAAGGAAGCGGTAACGCATCTTGATCCCCGTCACATCATTGATCTCGGATGGCGGCACGGCCCGCCTTGGCCGCATACATGGCGGCATCGGCATGGCGCAGCAGTTCACGCCCGTCCACGCTGTCTTCAGGATAACAGGCGCTCCCGATGCTCAGCGACGCATCGATGCTCTCGCCGCTCGGCACCATGATCGGCTGTTCCATGCTCTCGGTCAGTTGCGCCTTGATCGCGTCAAGTTCGGTCGGCACGATGCCCGGGGCCAGAACAAGGGCGAATTCGTCGCCGCCCAGGCGAAAGGCCTGATCGCCGGGTCGCAACACTGCGCGAAGCCGCGCGGCAATGACGATCAGCATGGAATCGCCGGCGTCATGGCCATGGGTGTCGTTGACCTGCTTGAAGCGATTGACGTCGATATAGACGACCGCGAAGGAAGCCCGTTCCCTATCCGCTCGCACGATGGCGGCGGGCAGCGCCCGTTCGAACATCGCCCGATTGCCAAGGCCAGTCAGCGTATCGCGCGTCGCCTGCCGCTCCAGCATACGGTTATGCGACATCACGCCCCGGTGCCAGTCGCGCAGTTCATCCAACAACGCATTGAAGTCGCGCCCCAGCTGGTCGACCTCATGGATATCGGATGTCGGCACGCGCCGGTCGAACTGGCGGTCGACTCGCACCGCATGGGCGACATCGGCGATATGGGCGAGCGGTTCGGTCACGTCGCGCTGCAAACGGCGCGCCAGCGTCCATGTGGCCAGGAGGGTGAGGACCAGGCAGGCCAGCGCAGTCGCCACGCCCGACAGGATGAAGCGGCCCAGTCCATCCGCGCCGCCATAGACCCGCACCTGCGCGACGATATCCCCGCTGCGCCGCACGTCCGCAAGCGCGGGCGATGGCGCGACCAGCTCCGCTATGCCCCGCTCGATCGCCGTCATCACCCCGGCGCTGGGCCGGCGCCACTCCAACAACAGACGGCCCCGGCCGTCGCGCACGTCGACGCGATGGACACTTTCGGACTCCGCCACCGTCGCCATGCCCCGCCGCGCGGCGTCCATGTCGTCGAACACCAGCGCCGGTTCGACGGTATAGGCGACGGTCCGGGCAATCAGGGCGAGATTGCGGTCGGCATAGCCGCGAATGACCAGCACGCCCGTGACCATCAGCGTCACCCCGGCCATCAGCACGGCGCAAAGGATAAGGCGCATATGGACGCGCTCAAGCACTTCGCGCAAAGTCTGCATGGCGGGCGGGGAGGAGGCCGTCATGGCTCAATAGCCTCCTTTCGACAGACGCAGCACACGCGGATCGATCCGCACCGCGGATCGAGACACCGCATCGATGCTGAGCTGGAAGGACAGGGTCTGCGGCGCATATAGCAGGCAGAACATCGCGCCGCTGCGGCAATCAGGGTCGTCTTCGGCTATCGTCACCACGGGCTGCCCGCGCGCACCGGCAATCATCCGGCGCATCGGTTCCGAGGCGAGACGCCCGATGTAAAGCGCGTCGCACTGCCTCGACGGCACGTCTTCCTTCGCGTCCAGGGTCGACAATTCGAGCGTCGCGCCATTGGACAGACGTATGTCGGCCAACCGGCCGGCATGGCGAGCCGACCCCGCGACGCAGAGGCGGACAATGGGGCGCGCGGCGGGCCAGCGCGTATATTCGAGGATCGCGCCTACCAAACGGGAGGTGCCGACCGCCAGCGAATCCGACCCGGACCCGAGCGGTAGCATGGCGGGCTGGACCATCGCCCCCGCCACAGCCGCCACAGGCACCGCCATCAGCAACCAGAATAACAACCAACGCAAGACCGAAGTCACTTCCTTTGCCCCAAGGCACCGGCAGTTATAGTTAACCGGCTACGAAATACAGTAGAAATCGTTACGCAGACATCAACTTCCGCACCGACCATCTCTGTTTGCTGCTGGTCAATCGGCCGGCGCGGGCTAGACAGGGTGGATGGACAGCCCCTGCCGCAACCTGTGCGCTCTTGACCGGGAAAGACAGATTTGCACCGGATGCGGGCGGACGATCGATGAGATCGTCCATTGGCGCAGCATGACCGACGCGGCGCGCGGCGCCGTCATGAGGCGGGTGCGGGACTTCCAGCCTTTGCGGCGCTCATCTCCTTTTCCGCCGCTTTCGCGTCATACTCCGCCTTGAGCTTCAGGGCGGCGTCGCGCATCGCCGAACCATGGGGCGAATAGGCGATCGGATCGAGCAGGGTCGAGGCCGACTTATAGTCCCCCTTCGTCGCCATCGCATAGGCAAAGTTAAAGCGATAGTCGGAACTTTGCGGCAACAGGGTGAAGGCCTTGTAGAGACCGTCATAGCCCAGGTCCGGCATCTTGCCCCCGCGCATCGCATGATAGCGATAGAAGAGCGCCAGCGGCACCGGGTCTTCGGTATCGGCACGGTTGGCGCGGACGATCGCGGTCAGTGCCGCCTTCCAGTCCGCTTCGCTGTCGCTGCCCTGCGCCTTTTCCAGCAGCACCTCGGCGCGCACCGCATAGGCGCGGGCGGATTTGGGGTCGATCGCGATCGCCCGGTCGGCGTCGGCCAGCGCGGCACCCTTCTGCTCGGCCGCCCATTCGGCCTCTGCGAGCAGGGCCAGCGCGTAGGCGCTGCCCGGATATCTGGCGACCTTGCTGCGGATCGAGCTAACGATGCCGGAGAGATCCTCGGTCCGGGGACGGTTGATGAGCCGCAACTCATCCTCGATCAGGTCGCCTTGCGCCGGATCGAGCGGTGTGACGACGATCGCATCGATTTTCAGTTCCTTGGGCTTGAGCACCGACGCCGACAGTCGATGCCGCAAATAGGTCTTCAAATCCTTTTCCAGCCCGTCGAGGCCACCAGCGAAATAGCTGTCTGGCTGAATATCCTTCACGCCATCGGCCACATCCTTCAGATAGCGGGCGATCTCCGCCCGCCGATCCTCCTTATACTGGAAATAATGAGTCAGCAGCCAGGCAGTGCCATAATAGCGGTCGCCATCGCGCAGGCTGAGGCCGTCCGTGTCACGCGCAAAGAGATTCTTCACCGGATAGGGCGAACCCAGGACCAGCCCCGGCGCACGGGCGAGGGGTACATGGCCGAACTCGATCGACCCATCCTTCGGGAATTTCACCACCGAAAAGAACTCGGCGAACCCTTCCACATACCAGGCCGGATAGGCGGCCGGGAAATGGTGAAGCATGAAATGGTGGGTATATTCGTGAAAGAGGATTTCTTCCGCCCCGAAATCGAACTTGCTCGTCTTTCCTCCGCGCGCCAACACGGCGAAGGCGGTCCGGTCCGAAGTGGTGTAGAATCCCCCGATGTTGGGATTGCGGGCAAGGGTCTTCACCTTGGATTCGTTCGACAACAGATAGACCTTGACCGGGCTGCCGCGTTGCGGGTCGGTGACGCCGGTCGCGGTGCGCAGCAGATAGTCAAACTTCTCCAGCCGTTCGGCAAAGCCGCGCAGCTTTTCATCATTGCCTTCGCTATAGACGGTGAAGTGGCGGGTCTGCGCCTGATACCAAGCCGCCTGGGCCGTCCCCATGCTCGCCACGGCAAGACCAAGCCCGGCCAGCGCCTTCATCCAGAATCGCATCTTTTCCCCCATGGACCCCGGCCCTTTCTGGCCGAGGCGGGGGCCGAAAGGAAGAGACATTCTTCCCGTTACTTGGCGGTTACTTGACGGCTTCGCGCGCGAGCAGCGCCCGCTTCCTGTCCACGCCCCAGGCATAGCCGCCCATGCCGCCGTCGCTGCGGACGACACGGTGACAGGGGATGAGGACAGCGAGATTGTTGTCGCCGCAGGCCGTGCCGGCCGCACGCACCGCGCCGGGCCGGCCGATTGCAGCGGCGATGTCGCCATAGCTGCGCGTCTCGCCCGGCGGGATGGCGCGCAGAGCGGCCCAGATGGCCTGCTGAAATTCGGTGCCGCGCACATCGACGGGCAGGTCCGCGCCGGCGGCAGGATCGTCGACCAGCGCAGCGACCCTGCGGGCCATGACGTCGAGAGCGGAATCGGCGGAATGGATGTCGGCATGGGGGAAGCGCGTGCGCAGTTCCGCCTCGCCCTCGCCGAAGCTGATGCGGCACAGCCCCTTGTCCGTCGCCGCGACCAGCACCGGCCCAAGGCTGCTGTCGACCGTGCGCCAGCGGATCGTCGCGCCGCGCCCGCCATCCTTCCAGGCGCTGGGCGTCATGCCGAGATGCTTTTCGGCATCGGCATAGGCGCGACTGGGCGCGTTATAGCCCGCCTCATAGATCGCTTCGGTCACGCTGGCCGTCTGCGCGAGCGCGTCCTTCAGCCGCTCCGTGCGCAGCCCGCGTGCGAAGGCGGCTGGTGTCAGGCCGGTCTCACGCTTGAACAGGCGGTGGAAATGATGCGGAGCGTAGCCGACATGATCGGCGATATCGTCCAGCCGGGGCGCTTCCTCCGCCGCCTCGATGAAGGCGATCGCCGCCTCCACCGCCAGCCGATCTCGCCCGATCTCGTCGGGGCGGCAGCGCAGGCAGGCGCGGAAACCCGCGGCCCGCGCCGCTGCCGGATCGGGGAGGAAGGACATATTCTCCCGCCGGGGATGGCGCGCGGCGCAGCTAGGCTTGCAATAGATGCCGGTGGTGGCGACGCAGCCGACGAAATGTCCGTCCATCGCCCGGTCGCGGCGCAGGAAAGCGCTCCAGCAGGCATCGGCATCGGGCATCGCGGAGGAACGGGCCGGCTTGGCGGGGGTGAGACGAGTCATCTGGTTCATGCCATATGGGATAGATGAGCGCCGCCCGCCATGCTTCCCGCGCCTTGCCGTCAAAGCATTTTGCCTTTTCCGCATTGCGCCGGGCCCGCCATCGCATATGAATGCGCCTCGATGGTCGCCTTCCTCCGCCGCTTCGCCCCTGTCCTCGGCTTCATGCTCGCGCTGCTCGCGCCGGCCTCGCTTCGTGCAGAGCAGCAGGATGTCGCTGCCGCCGCGCGCGGGGTCGTGCGCGTCGTGCTGGTCGCGACCGACGGATCGGACGCCTATTTCGTGGGCCATGGCAGCGGCTTCGCCGTCGCGCCGGACAAGGTGCTGACCAACGCCCATGTCGTCGAACTGGCGCGCGAGGAGAAAAATCTCGTCATCGGCGTCATCCCGTCCGAAGGGACCAAGACCTATGGCGGGCGAATCATCGCCTATTCGCCCGGCAACGACCTGGCCCTGATCCAGCTGGAGGAAGGCCGGCTGCCGGTCAGCACTTTCTATGCCGGGGCCGTCACCGACGGGCAGCATGTGACCGCGGTCGGCTATCCCGGCACGGTCGATCGGGCGCAGGGGCTTGGCCTCAAGCAGCTGGTCGAACCGCTGGCGACGGTGAAGACCAGCGGCACCATTTCGTCGGGCCGGGCCAGCCAGAGTTTCGACACGATCCTGCACACCGCCCCGCTCGCGGCCGGCAACAGCGGCGGGCCGCTGGTCGACGATTGCGGCCGGGTACTGGGTGTGAACAGCTTCGGATCGGTGTCCGACGGCAATGACGCCGAGTTCGGATTCGCCGTCTCCTGGCGCGAGGTCGCGTCCTTCCTGCGGCAGGCGGGGGTTTCCTCGCTCCATACCGTGGTCGGATGCCGGTCGATGGCTGAAGCGGACGCCGCCGACGCCTCCCTCACCCAGCGCGAAGCGCAGGCGACCGAGCAGAAGACCCGCGCCAGCGCCGATGCGCGCGAACAGGCGCTGATCAAGGCGCGCGACGATGCCGAACGCGACGTCATCACTGCGCGCGAAAATGCGATGGCGGGCGCGGCAGTTTTCCTCGCTCTAGCCGTGCTGGGCCTGGGTGCGGGCGGCCTCTTCTATACGCAGGGCAAGGAAAAGAAGGCGACCTGGTTCCTGGCCGGCGGCGGCATCCTCCTGTTCGCGGCCCTTGGCCTCTTCTTCCTGAAACCCAGCTTTTCCAGCATCGACGAGCGGGTGAAGCTGCCCAACGACAAGGGCGTCACCGCCAATGGCGCCTTCGCCTGGGCCGGCGACAATGTCTGCAAGGTCGATCTCAACCGCAGCCGCCTGACCGTGTCGCAACCCAATGATATCGGCTTCAACTGGGCCGAAGGGGGATGCGTCAACGGCGACATCCAATATGTCTCGGTCGGCACCCAATGGCAGCGCACCACCGTGCCCGATGAAGCCAATTATGTGTCGACCAGCCAGTTCGACCCGGCCACCGGCACGCTGCGCGTCGAGCGCTGGCTGCCTGATCTCGATACCATGGACAAGGCCCGCGCGCTGTTGAAGGCGGATACCGGCAAGGGGCTGATCAAGGGTTGCGGCAGCGACTCCGACCTGCTTACCCGGATAGCGACGCTGCGGAGCGACATGACAGCGTTGCTTCCGGCCCAGCCCAACGAACGGATCGTCTATCATTGTCAAAAGGGGCGGCTTGCCCCGGTCGATCCTGCCGAATAACCGATTCGTCGCAGCGCAAATACTCAGGCAAATTGCCGCGATTTCACACTATCGCTGGAATCGCGTCACATCACTTGCATAGTCATAATGGCGCTGCTAACCGGCCGGGCATCAGGGGTTCGGGACGGCAACAAACCGCGCCCCTCTTTTTTGCATGATCGGCAAATCAAGTGCCGTGAAGCCAAGCGGAGGACGGTAAGCGCGTGGAGACTAGCGGCGGTATTCAGGCCAGCCTCAGCGGCCGCTATGCGGTGGCGCTGTTCGATCTGGCGCGCGACGCAAATATGCTCGACACGGTGGCGGGCAGCCTGGCCGCGCTCAAGGCGGCGATAGCCGAATCGGCCGATTTCAAGGGGCTGATCAACAGTCCCGTGCTGAGCCGCGACGTGAGCGGCAAGACGATCGCCGCCGTCGCATCCGCCATGGGCATCGACGCGCTGACGACGAAATTCCTGGGCGTGCTCGCGCAGAACCGGCGCCTGGCCCAGCTTCCCGCGGTCATCCGCGCCTATGAAACCTTGCTGTCGAATCACAAGGGCGAGGCCCGCGCCGAAGTGACGAGCGCCCGCCCCCTCACCAAGACCCAGATCGGCGCTCTCGCCAAGAGTCTGAAGGCGCGCGTGGGCCGCGACGTCGCGGTCGACGCCAAGGTCGACCCCGCGATCCTGGGCGGGCTGGTCGTTAAGATCGGCAGTCAGATGATCGATTCTTCCATCCGCACCCGTTTGAATAGTCTCGCCCACGCGATGAAAGGCTGAAAGCCCAAAAGGCTTCGATGAAAGGCTGAACATGGATATCAACGCCGCAGAAATTTCGAAGGTCATCAAGGACCAGATCGCCAATTTCGGCACCGAAGCGCAGGTGAGCGAAGTCGGTTCCGTGCTGACCGTGGGTGACGGCATCGCCCGCGTCCATGGCCTCGACAACGTCCAGGCGGGCGAAATGGTCGAGTTCGCCAATGGCGTGCAGGGCATGGCGCTCAACCTCGAAGCCGACAATGTCGGCGTCGTGATCTTCGGCTCGGACGCCGAGATCAAGGAAGGCGACGTCGTCAAGCGCACCGGCACCATCGTCGACGTTCCGGTCGGCAAGGGCCTACTCGGCCGCGTGGTCGACGGCCTCGGCAACCCGATCGACGGCAAGGGCCCGATCCAATATACCGAGCGCAAGCGCGTCGAAGTCAAGGCGCCGGGCATCATCCCGCGCAAGTCGGTGCACGAACCCGTGCAGACCGGCCTCAAGGCGATCGACGCCCTCGTCCCCGTCGGCCGCGGTCAGCGCGAACTGATCATCGGCGACCGCCAGACCGGCAAGACCGCCGTCGCGATCGACACCTTCATCAACCAGAAGGGCATCAACGCGGGCGATGACGAGAGCAAGAAGCTCTACTGCATCTACGTCGCCGTCGGCCAGAAGCGCTCGACCGTCGCGCAGATCGTCAAGCAGCTCGAAGAAAATGGCGCGATGGAATATTCGATCGTCGTCGCCGCGACCGCTTCGGAGCCGGCTCCGCTCCAGTATCTGGCGCCCTACACCGGCGTCACCATGGGTGAGTTCTTCCGCGACAACGGAATGCACGCCGTGATCGTCTATGACGATCTTTCCAAGCAGGCCGTCGCCTATCGTCAGATGTCGCTGCTGCTGCGTCGTCCTCCGGGCCGCGAAGCCTATCCGGGCGACGTCTTCTATCTCCACAGCCGCCTGCTGGAGCGCGCTGCGAAGATGAACGACGCCAATGGCAACGGCTCGCTGACCGCGCTGCCGATCATCGAAACGCAGGCGGGCGACGTGTCGGCCTACATCCCGACCAACGTGATCTCGATCACCGACGGCCAGATCTTCCTGGAAACCAACCTCTTCTACCAGGGCATCCGTCCGGCCATCAACGTGGGCCTGTCGGTGTCGCGCGTCGGCTCGGCCGCGCAGACCAAGGCGATGAAGAAGGTGTCGGGCTCGATCAAGCTGGAGCTGGCCCAGTATCGCGAAATGGCGGCCTTCGCCCAGTTCGGTTCGGACCTCGACGCATCGACCCAGAAGCTGCTGAACCGCGGTGCGCGCCTGACCGAGCTGTTGAAGCAGGCCCAGTTCTCGCCCCTGCCCTTCGAGGAGCAGACCGCGTCGATCTTCGCCGGCACCAACGGCTATCTGGATGGCATCCCCGTCAAGGACGTGACCCGTTACGAAGAGGCGATGCTCGCCTATCTGCGCCACGATCATGCTGATGTGCTGGCTGCGATCCGCGACAGCAAGGATCTGGGCGACGAGCCCAAGGCCAAGCTGAAGGCCGCGCTCGACACGTTCGGCAAGACCTTTGCGTAAGTAAGTGCTGACCGCCCATTCCCTCCTGGCCTGGACCGTGATGTCGATCGGTCTGGTGCTGCTGCCGGGACCGGACACCATGCTGGTGGCCGGTCATGCAGCGCGCCGTGGCTTCAAGGCCGGGATGGCGGCGATCGGGGGCATCCAGCTCGGCGGCCTCTTCTACATGCTGCTGTGCGGCTTCGGCTTCCTCAGCGTGCTGAACGCGGTGCCGGGGCTGTTCATGGCGGTGAAAGTCGCCGGGGCGCTCTATCTGGCCTGGATGGGCCTTGGCCTGCTGCGTGGGGCGATCAAGCCGGCTCCGGCTTCGGACGCGCCCAGGGTCAGGATCGGCGGATCGCCCTTCATGCAGGGATTCATCAGCACCGTGCTGAACCCGAAGGTCGCGATCTTCTTCCTCGCCGCGCTGCCGCAGTTCGTCGGCACGGGTCGGCAAGCGCCGTATCAGGGCATGTTGTTGATCGCGATCGTCTATGCGCTGGGCTTTTTCTGGTGCGCCCTGCTCGCCGCGCTCGCCACAAAAGCGGGCCGCAAGGTCGGTCAAAGCAGCGCCATGCGCTGGTTCGAAGGCGCCATGGGCGTCGGTTTCTTTGGTCTCGCGGGCCGTCTGGCCCTTGCTCGGAACACATAATCTATGCCTAGCCTCAAGGAACTGAAGCTCCGCATCGGGTCGGTCAAGTCGACCCAGAAAATCACCAAGGCGAAGCAGATGGTCGCCGCCGCGAAGCTGCGCAAGGCGCAGGCCGCGGCCGAAGCCGCCCGCCCCTATTCGAGCCGTCTGGAAGCGGTCGTCGCGAGCCTCGCGTCGAAGATCGCCGGCGGATCGGGCGAAGGCGCCTCTCCGCTGCTCGCCGGCACCGGCAAGGACGACGTTCATCTGCTGGTCGTCGCCAACTCCGACCGTGGCCTTGCCGGCGCGTTCAACGCCAATATCGTCAAGGCCGCGATCGCCAAGGCGCGCGAGTTGGAGGAAGAGGACAAGAAGGTCATCTTCTATCTGATCGGCCGCAAGGGCCGTCCGGTCATCAACCGTGCCTTCCCCGGCAAGATCGTCGCCAATTACGACACCACCGGCACCAAGGAGCCGGGCTTCGATCAGGCGCAGGCGGTCGCGCAGGAACTCAGCAAGATGTTCCTCGACGGCAAGTTCGACATCGCGCACCTCTTCTACTCGCGCTTCAAGTCGGCCCTCGCCCAGATCCCGACCGAGCAGCAGATCATCCCGGTCAAGATTCCCGCCGATGCCGATCGCAACGCGATCCCCGCAACGGTGGAATATGAGCCGAGCGAGGAAGCGATCCTGGACGACCTGCTGCCGCGCAATGTGACGGTGCAGATCTTCAAGGCGCTGCTGGAAAACAATGCGTCCGAACAGGGCGCGTCGATGACCGCGATGGACAATGCGACCCGCAATGCCGGCGACCTCATCAACAAGCTGACCATTCAGTATAACCGCAGCCGCCAGGCCGCGATCACCACCGAACTCGTCGAAATCATCTCGGGCGCCGAAGCCCTCTAAGTGCAGGCAAGGACATAAAGTCATGGCAACCACCAACAATGTAGGCCGCATTTCGCAGGTCATCGGCGCCGTCGTCGACGTGACCTTTCCGGATGCGCTCCCCGCCATTCTCTCGGCGCTGGAAACCAGCAACAACGGCCAGCGCCTGGTGCTGGAAGTCGCCCAGCATCTGGGTGAGAACACTGTTCGCACCATCGCGATGGACTCCACCGACGGCCTGACCCGCGGGCAGGAAGTCACCGACACTGGCGCGCAGATCAGCGTTCCCGTCGGCCCGGCCACGCTCGGTCGCATCCTGAACGTCGTCGGCGAACCGATCGACGAGCGCGGCCCGGTCGCGACCGACCTCACCTCGCCGATCCACGCCAAGGCCCCCGAATTCGTCGACCAGTCGACCGATGCGTCCATCCTCGTCACGGGCATCAAGGTCATCGACCTTCTCGCCCCCTATGCCAAGGGCGGCAAGATCGGCCTGTTCGGCGGCGCGGGCGTGGGCAAGACCGTGCTGATCCAGGAACTGATCAACAACATCGCCAAGGGCCATGGCGGCACCTCGGTCTTCGCGGGCGTGGGTGAACGCACCCGCGAGGGCAACGACCTTTATCACGAATTCCTCGACGCCGGCGTCATCGCCAAGGACGCCGACGGCAACGCGATCAGCGAAGGCTCGAAGGTTGCGCTGGTCTATGGCCAGATGAACGAGCCGCCGGGCGCCCGCGCCCGCGTCGCCCTGTCGGGCCTCACCATCGCCGAATATTTCCGCGACGTCGAGAACCAGGACGTGCTGTTCTTCGTCGACAATATCTTCCGCTTCACTCAGGCGGGCGCGGAAGTGTCGGCT
Source organism: Sphingobium sp. WR1 (assembly GCF_059693745.1). Taxonomy (NCBI): domain Bacteria; kingdom Pseudomonadati; phylum Pseudomonadota; class Alphaproteobacteria; order Sphingomonadales; family Sphingobiaceae; genus Sphingobium; species Sphingobium sp. WR1. The sequence continues at coordinate 129,713 of NZ_JCATID010000018.1, forward strand.
CTGCTCGGCCGTATTCCTTCGGCGGTGGGCTATCAGCCGACCCTGTCGACCGACATGGGCGCGTTGCAGGAACGCATCACCTCCACCAACAAGGGTTCGATCACCTCGGTTCAGGCCGTCTACGTCCCCGCGGACGACTTGACCGACCCGGCGCCGGCGACCTCGTTCGCGCACCTTGACGCCACCACCGTTCTCAACCGCGCCATTTCGGAACTGGGCATCTATCCCGCGGTCGACCCGCTGGATTCGACCAGCCGCGTTCTGGAGCCGCGCGTCGTCGGTCAGGAACATTATGAAACCGCCCGTGCGGTTCAGGCGATCCTGCAGAAGTACAAGTCGCTGCAGGACATCATCGCGATCCTGGGCATGGACGAGTTGTCGGAAGAGGACAAGCTGACCGTCGCCCGTGCGCGCAAGCTGCAGAAGTTCCTGTCGCAGCCCTTCCACGTCGCCGAAGTCTTCACCGGCATCTCGGGCAAGTTCGTCCAGATCGAAGACACGGTGAAGTCGTTCAAGGCCGTGGTCGAAGGCGAATATGACCATCTGCCCGAAAACGCCTTCTACATGGTCGGCGGCATCGACGAAGCGGTCGCGAAGGCGAAGAAGCTGGCTGCCGAAGCGGCGTAAGAAGCAACCCTCCCCTCCCTTCCAGGGAGAGGATTGAGGGGTGGGTAGCGAGCGAAGCGAGCTTCCTGCTTCTCGGCCAGGGCGCGCAGGCGCACCCACCCATTCGCCGGTGATCCATGCCCCCGGCATGGACCACCCGGCAAATCCCTCCCTGAAAGGGAGGGGGAGAAGAAGAGAATGGCACTGCATTTCGAACTCGTGACCCCGGAAAAGCTCGTCCGCTCGGAGGAAGTCTATCAGGTGGTCGTCCCCGGCACCGACGGCGACTTCGGCGTGCTGGAAGGCCATGCGCCCTTCATGTCGACCGTCCGCGATGGCGCGATCCAGATCTTCAACAGCGCCGGCGCGGCGCCGGAAATCATTCCCGTGCAGGGCGGTTTCGCCGAGGTGAATGAGAAGGGCCTGACGGTATTGGCCGAGAAGGCGGGATAAAACCGACCGGGCAGAAAGGCGTGCGAAGCGCGTTTTCCCGTCCGGTCATTAAAAGCCGGCCCTATCGGCTTCGATATATAGAGGGCGGCCACGGACCTGCTTGGCAATTCTGCCCACATATTCGCCAATCAGGCCAAGGCTGAGAAGGTTCAGCCCGCCTAGGAACAATATGGCCACCATCAACGACGCGTAGCCTGGCGTATCCACGCCGGATATCATCGTGCGAATCATCAGGAATGTCGCGTAGCAAAAAGCCGCTGCGGAAATCCCGGCCCCGATTAACGTCCAGATGCGTAGGGGAAATGTGGTCGACGAGACGATCCCATCTAATCCCAGCACCATGAGTTTGGACACGCTCCATTTCGTATCACCTACGGATCGCATAGGGCGGCAATATTCCAACGTAGCAGTGCGAAAGCCGATCCAAGAAAACAACCCCTTATTGAAACGGGAATGTTCAGTCATATTATTGAGGACGTCTATCGCCACTCGATCAAACAATCTAAAATCACCGACATCTGGTGCGATAGGATAATCGGATAGAGAATTGATAACTTTATAATAAAGCTGTGAACTTGATCGCTTGAAGAATGTGTCGGCTTTTCGATCCTGACGTCTTGCATTAACGACCTGAACGCCTGTTCTCCACAGATCGATCATCTGGGGAAGAAGTTCAGGAGGATCTTGCAAATCCACATCTATCGGAACAACCGCGTTCCCAGATGCCGCCCTTAATCCAGCACTCAGCGCGGCTTCCTTACCGAAATTCCGCGACAGCGATATGAGCCTAATCCGGCGATCGACGCGGCACATAGCACGCACGACATCCGCCGTGCCGTCAATGCTGCCATCATCCACAAAGATGATCTCAAAATCAGGTCGGTCACCTTCTTCCCAACCACAAGCTACCACCCTGTCCACTGCCATCACAAATGACCCGATGGCTTCACGTTCGTTGAATACAGGTACGACGAGGGATATAGTATCGGCAGAATGCCGGGAATTCACCCCGTCGAATATTAGTCCTTCAATCATGGTCGCCTCCTGCTTTTACGCAAGCGATTGTGCCAAATTCGCCGACAGGAAGGGTCTCGCGAGTCTGATCGCGGCATGTCCATTCCGGGTCGTTTGCGAATGTCGGTGGATGATCCAGCGCCGCCGACCGCCGCATCTTGTCATAAAGCCAGATGACGCCGGGTCGCTGGCCATCGGCCGCTTGACGCAACATCAGGTTGGCGTCAGCATGCAAGGGCACCACCAGTGCCTTGACGGGAACAGAATATCCCGCCCGCTTCATGAAATAGCCGCCAATACCCTGAAGCGAACCCTGATCCATAATCTTGGTGCCCGGATGATCCCAAAGAAACAACAATTGATCCGGATGGTGCGATTGCACGAAATCGCTCGCCTGCTCATATCCATAAACAACACGGTCATCGAGGCTTGCGTGCGTAACATGATTGTTAAGGCCCGGCAGAAGATAGGCGAACGCCATGACCAGACCTGCCAATTCTCCTCGCGGCACCAGTTGGCTGACGAGCGCTAGGCCGAGCATGGCCGGCGGCATCAGCGGGATGAAATAGCGATCGGTTAATGAAGGCTGAAACAAGCCAATAAAAATGGCGAGAATATATCCGATCAGCGCGGCCCCTGTCGTAAGGGCAATAAAGCATACCGGCAAGCAGTCAGTAGACAGTTTCGAGTTCGAGCCCGCAAGAGAACGCCGTTCCTTCCAAGCTATGCAAACAAAAGCGATAAACCCGACAGCGGAAAAAATGGTGACAGGGCCCAATATATAGCACAAATACATCAGTGCCGCCTCTATGGACAACGGATCATACCAGACGACGTCCGGCCGCGCGTAATCCTTCAATCGCGGCGCATGCCATGCCAACCAGCCAAGCCCAGGTAGGGCCATGAACATGGCCGGCCATATGCGAAATAACGCTAGCCTATGGCGATACGTAAGGATCACCGCCTGTCCGATCATCAAAACCGCCGAATAATAATGGGTCAGAAACATGGTGGTGCCAAGGCCGACCCAAAGGGCCCCATATTGCCAACTTAGACGATCCAGCAACCGCGCTAAAACCAGGCAGGATGCCGTAGACAGCAAGATCATAAGACCATAGCTACGCGCATTAATCATTACTTGCAGGCCCGGAGGCCATACTATGATCAACGCGGCGAACAACCATGCCGCAGTAAGTTTGAGCCCACGCGGACGCCAGATGACAGGCAACAGGGCGGCGGCGATGATGAACAGAAAGGTCGGAAGGCGAAGCATAAAATTGCTATCGCCGAATAAGTGAACCCAGCCCCAAAGAAACAGATAATAGAGCGGCGGATTGCAATCCAGCCACGCCTCGCGCCAGAAGGATGACCAGCCCGACCGCGTGACAATCATGCCAGTCCAGGTTTCATCCAGCCAAAAGGGCAGATGCGCCGATATCATCAGCCGCGTGGTGATTAAATAGATCACCCCCAGCAAGATAAATATGCGCAGAAATCGTCTCACCAATCCGCCAGACTTTGCGGTTTGCGAAATTTGTGACCAGAATGACAATGAAACCCCCTCTTCCCGGCTTCGCAGGCTGTAAGATTTTTTGGTTAAAATAATCTTTCCCCAAGCAAATGGACGACCTTGTGGACGGCATGGGAGCCAGCGCGAGTGGATTGCAACCGCACTTTTCGTCCATTAGCCTTTTGGAAAAGTTTCCGGCCTATTCACCTTATCAACAGAATTTGATCGACCTTGGATCGGTTACGAAAAGCGGCGGAGACATATGAGCGCCTTTGGACGGAAGAATGGACCTGCCGGGATCAAGCCCGGCTTTGGCGTGGCCCGCCCGATGCAGGGCGGTGCGGCGGCACGCGAGGAAGCGCCGCGCGGCGGCGATCAGTTCCCGCCACTCGATATCGCATCCCTGCCCGCCGAAGCGCCCTTCGACCCGCTGTCCGCACCAACCAGCCAGATGCAGCGCAACGCCGACGCCATGTCGCGCCTGTCGGAACGCGCCAATGCCGAACATGTGCCCGACGCCGGACCGCAGGGCTTCGAGGCCAGCGTCCACAAGATCAAGGAACAGGTGCTTCCCCGTCTGCTGGAACGCGTCGACCCCGAAGCCGCCGCGACCCTGACCAAGGATGAGCTGGCGGAGGAATTCCGCCCGATCATCATGGAAGTGCTGGCGGAACTGAAGCTCACCCTCAACCGGCGCGAGCAGTTCGCTCTGGAAAAGGTGCTGGTCGACGAGCTTCTGGGCCTAGGGCCGCTGGAGGAACTGCTGGCTGACCCGGACGTCAGCGACATCATGGTGAACGGCCCGGAGCAGACCTATATCGAAAAGAAGGGCAAGCTCCAGATCGCGCCGATCCAGTTCCGCGACGAGGAGCATCTGTTCCAGATCGCCCAGCGCATCGTGAACAAGGTCGGCCGCCGCGTCGACCAGACCACGCCGCTGGCCGACGCCCGCCTGCCCGACGGTTCCCGCGTGAACGTGATCGTTCCGCCGCTTTCCCTGCGCGGCACCGCCATCTCTATCCGTAAATTCTCCGCCAAGCCGATCACGCTGGACATGCTCGCCCAGTGGGGCGCGATGAGCCAGAAAATGTGCACCGCGCTCAAGATTGCGGGCGCCTGCCGCTTCAACATCGTCATTTCGGGCGGTACAGGTTCGGGCAAGACCACCATGCTCAATGCCCTGTCGAAGATGATCGATCCGGGTGAGCGCGTGCTGACCATCGAGGACGCGGCGGAACTGCGCCTGCAACAGCCGCACTGGCTGCCGCTGGAAACCCGCCCGCCGAACCTGGAGGGACAGGGCGCGATCACCATCGGCGACCTCGTCAAGAACGCCCTGCGTATGCGCCCTGACCGCATCATCCTGGGCGAAATTCGCGGTGCGGAATGTTTCGACCTGCTCGCCGCGATGAACACGGGCCATGACGGGTCGATGTGCACGCTCCACTCCAATAGCCCGCGCGAATGCCTTGGCCGTATGGAGAATATGATCCTGATGGGCGACATCAAAATCCCCAAGGAAGCCATTTCCAAGCAGATCGCCGATTCGGTCGACCTGATCGTACAGGTGAAGCGCCTGCGCGACGGTTCGCGCCGCGTCACCAATGTGACCGAGGTGATCGGCATGGAAGGCGACGTCATCGTCACCCAGGAACTGTTCAAGTTCGAATATCATGACGAGGACGACAGCGGGAAGATCGTGGGCGAATATCGCTCCATGGGCCTGCGCCCCTATACGCTCGACAAGGCACGCATGTTCGGCTTCGATCAGCCCTTTCTGGAAGCCTGCCTCTGAGCGTGCGACAAACATGACCGGGTGGTTCGCGCCAGGGCCGGGATCAGACTGATCGGTGAATTTCGGCGCCGAATGGTGCGACGAAACGCAACAGTGCCGAAGTTCACACCGTCGTCGGGCAATTTTGCGCCAATTGCGGCAGCTTTGCGCTCGCGACGCGCCTGCGACGTGCCACTGACGCGCGCTCATCGATCAAGCGCAGTAGCGGCCGGTCAGTTTCGCGGGTGGCCATCGGAGATCTCGGATAGATT